>NZ_SOGU01000046.1:0-44240 GCF_004403275.1 Cryobacterium sp. TMT4-10 | reverse complement strand
TCCCGCCTTCTCCGGCCTGTTCGCGCCGTACTGGCGTGCGGATGCCCGCGGCGCACTGGTCGGACTGACCCGGTACGTGAACAAGGGCCACATCGCGCGCGCGGCCCTGGAAGCCACGGCCTTCCAGACCAGGGAAGTCCTCGATGCGGTCAATGCCGACTCCGGCGTGCCCCTGGCTGAGCTGAAGGTCGACGGCGGGATGATCGCGAACAACCTCCTGATGCAGTTCCAGGCCGATATCATCGGAGTGCCGGTGGTGCGCCCGGTCGTTGCCGAGACGACTGCCCTCGGCGCCGCTTACGCGGCCGGGCTGGCGGTCGGCTTCTGGAGCGACCTCGACGAGCTCCGGTCCCACTGGCAGGAAGACAGCCGCTGGACGCCGAGCATGTCCGAAGAAGAGCGCGGCCGTCAGCTCCGCAACTGGAAGAAGGCGGTCACCAAGACCTTCGGCTGGGTCGACGAGGACGTCGTCTAGAGCCCGGTTCAGGCCTGGCTGGACGCGACCCAGGCGGCGAGTTTGGCCGTGGCCGCCCCGGAGTCGACAGACTCCGCGGCCACGGCCATTTTCGTGCGGAACCGGTCGAGGATATTGACCTGCGCCTGTGCGGGATCGTTCGCGAGATCGAAGGCCACCAGGCCGGCTGCCGCGTTCAGCAAGACGATTTCCCGCACCGCATCGTCCTGGCCGGCCAGCATCGAGTGCACGACGGCGGCGTTGTGCTCCGCATCACCGCCCACGAGCTCACTCATCCTGGCCCGACGAAGGCCCAAATCGCGCGGATCGATGTCGTGCTCCGTCACGAGGCCCCTCGATACTTCCCACACGTGGCTGTGACCCGTCGTGGTGAGCTCATCGAGACCGTCGTCCCCGCGGAAGACGAGCGCCGTCGCGCCTCGAGTTTGAAACACGCCGACGATGAGCGGAACCCGGTCGAGGGCGGCGACGCCGACCGCAGACGCTTCCGGTCGAGCCGGATTGCAGAGCGGACCGAGATAGTTGAACACGGTCGGAATGCCCAGTTCTCGGCGGGCAACCGCAGCGTGACGGAAACCTGGGTGAAAGCCTGCCGCATATGCGAACGTGATCCCGGCCGTTTCCAGCGTCTCGGCCACCTTCTCCGCGGACATGGTCAGATCGATGCCGAGCGCCGACAAGACGTCCGAGGCGCCCGAAGCCGAGCTTGCGGCTCGATTCCCGTGCTTGATCACCGGCACTCCCGCCCCTGCGCACACGATCGACGCCATGGTGGAGATGTTGACGGTGCCGAACCGGTCACCGCCCGTGCCGACGATGTCCAGTGCCATGGGGTTCACCGGTAAGGGCACGGCATAGTCGAGGATCGCGTCCCGGAAACCGACGATTTCATCGACCGTTTCTCCCTTGGCCCGCAAGGCCACCAGAAAGCCGGCCAACTGCGCCGGCGTCGCCTCCCCGAGCATGACCTGTTCCATGCTCCACGCCGCGTCTGACACGCTTAGATCCTCACCGGAGAGCAGCGCGCTGATGACGTTCGGCCAAGACTGAATTTCAAGCATGAATCAATTTTAGCGAGAAGGATCCCCCATGCAGAATTCGGCGATGAGGGCCGGTTTGTTTCGATCCGGTAGTCATTCGAACAAAAGCGCGACAGGCATGCCCGGTTGAGAATATCCGGGGCGGAAATCGGCCATAATGGAACGGTGACGAGCCCCTCAATTTCTTATACGGTCAATGCGCCCGTTGTTAACCGGCCAAACAGCGTGGCTGTTGGCACCATTGTCTGGTTGGGCAGCGAAGTCATGTTCTTCGCCGGGCTCTTTGCCATCTACTTCACTCTGCGATCGACCTCGCCGGAGTTGTGGCAGGCCGAGACCGCGAAGCACGGCTTCACGTTCGCGCTGATCAACACGCTCATTCTGGTGTCGTCCTCCGTGACCTGCCAGTTCGGTGTTTTCGCGGCGGAGCGTCTTCAGTCCAGGTCGACGGGCTGGAAGCCGAGCCAGTGGGGCATGGTCGAGTGGTTCTTCCTCACCTACGCCCTGGGTGCGATCTTCGTTTCCGGCCAGGTGTTCGAGTACGCGACCCTCGTTTCCGAGGGCGTGACGCTGGCCAGCAACGCCTACGGTTCCGCGTTCTACCTCACCACCGGGTTCCACGGCATCCACGTGACCGCAGGTCTCCTCGCGTTCCTGCTCGTCATCGGACGTGCATTTGCCGTCAAGAACTTCGGCCACAAAGAGGCGACCAGCGCGATCGTGGTGTCCTACTACTGGCACTTCGTCGACGTTGTGTGGATCGGTCTCTTCCTCGTCATTTACGTACTTAAATAGAAACTCGGAGTGGACAACACGTATGACCACGTTTAACACCCCCAAGCAGCCCCGAGGCCGCAAGGCCGGGCGCCGCAGTCCACTGGCCAGTGTCGCTCTCATCGCGATCGGCCTCCTCTTCACCGGCGGTGCGTACGCAGCGTTCAGCACGAGCACCGCTAGCGCCGAGACCAACGCCACGTCACAGCAGACGGTCGGCGAGGGCCAGAAGCTCTTCGCCGCCAACTGCGCAACCTGCCACGGACTTGCCGCACAGGGCTCCGGCAGCGGACCCAGCCTGATCGGCGTCGGCGCGGCAGCCGTCGACTTCCAGGTCGGCACCGGTCGCATGCCCATGCAGATGAACGGACCGCAGGCCCAGAAGAAGAAGGTGCAGTTCACGGAGGAGCAGATCGCCTCGCTCGCCGCCTACGTCGCGTCCCTGGCCCCGGGACCGGGTAAGCCGGACGCGAGTCTCCTCGACGCCGAGGGTAACGCTGCCAACGGCGCCGAGCTCTTCCGCATCAACTGCGCCATGTGCCACAACGTCGCCGGCGCCGGTGGGGCCCTGACGGCCGGAAAATACGCCCCGAACCTCAAGGGTGTCACCGAGGCCCACATCTACGAGGCCATGGTCACCGGTCCGCAGAGCATGCCCGTGTTCAACGACATGAACATCTCCCCGGAGAGCAAGCGGGACATCATCACGTACCTCAAGTACCTGGAGAAGACCCCCTCTCCCGGCGGCCTCGCACTCGGCTCTCTCGGACCGGTATCAGAGGGCCTGTTCCTCTGGATCTTCGGCCTCGGCTCGATCGTCGCCCTAACGGTGTGGATCACAGCGAAGTCGAACTGACCGTCGACGCTCACGCATACAACATGTCTCACACAGAACTTCCGATGAAGGAGAATAATGGCCAAGGACGATAACAGCGGGAAGGACCTGACCGCTGCTGACTCGTCGACAGTCGGGCATGAGGGGGCTCCCGCAGGCACCGCCGTAGTCGTTCGCGACGCCGTGGCCAACCCGGGCTTTCCTCCGCACCGCCCACGTGTCACCGACCTCGACCCGAGCGCAGAACGTCAGGCCGAGCGCACTGTCTACACGCTCTTCTACCTGTCGATCGTTGGAAGCGTGTTCGCCATCGTGGCGTACATGGTGTTCCCGATCATCCCGGAAGACCCTGGTTCCGTTCGCCTGAACAACCTGTTCATCGGGCTGGGCCTCACCCTGGCGCTGATGGCCATCGGCATCGGGGCGGTGCACTGGGGCAAGGCGCTGATGTTCGACCATGAGGGCATTGACGAGCGTCATCTCGTCCGAGGAACGGACGAGACCCGCACGCGAGCCGTCGAGATCTTCCACGAGGCCAATGTGGAGTCCGGGATCGGACGCCGCAGCCTCATTCGCAACAGCCTCATCGGCGCGCTGATCGCCTTCCCGCTGCCCGCTGTTGTGCTCTTCCGCGGCCTCGGCCCGATGGACACCAACCCGTCCGCACTTCTCAGCCACACCATGTGGAAGGCGGGCACCCGCCTCGCGATCGACCCGACCGGTACGCCGATCAAGGCTTCCGACGTCACCCTGGGCTCCGCATTCCATGTGATTCCCGAGGGCCTCCAGGACCTCGAGCACGGCAAACTGGAAGAGAAGGGCAAAGCAGCCGTTCTCCTGATGCGCCTCAAGCCCGAAGACCTGAACGAGCTGCCCGAACGCAAGGGCTGGTCGTATGACGGAATCGTGGCCTACTCCAAGATCTGCACGCACGTCGGATGCCCCGTCGCGCTGTACGAGCAGCAGACGCACAACCTGTTGTGTCCGTGCCACCAGTCGCAGTTCGACGTCACCAACCACTGTGAGGT
The DNA here is from genome assembly GCF_004403275.1 of Cryobacterium sp. TMT4-10. Taxonomy (NCBI): domain Bacteria; kingdom Bacillati; phylum Actinomycetota; class Actinomycetes; order Micrococcales; family Microbacteriaceae; genus Cryobacterium; species Cryobacterium sp. TMT4-10. The sequence continues at coordinate 40,088 of NZ_SOGU01000046.1, read as the reverse complement.
CATCTTCGGGCCGGCCAAACGCCCGCTTCCGCAGCTGCCCATCGCGGTAGACTCAGAGGGCTACCTCATCGCACAGAGCGATTTCACTGAACCCGTCGGACCGAGCTTCTGGGAGCGGCATTGAGTACTGCAACGACGACCACTGAATTGGTCGAGACCAAGAAGTCCGGCGGCCTGACCGGCGCCGCCGCAAACTACATCGACGAGCGCACCAGCATCTCGACGGCGGTCAAGGAATTGGGTCGGAAGATCTTCCCGGACCACTGGTCCTTCCTGCTCGGTGAGGTGGCCCTCTACAGCTTCGTCATCATCCTGTTGTCCGGGTCCTTCCTGACCTTCTTCTTCCACGCCTCCATGACGCCGGTCGAGTACGACGGTTCGTTCATGCCGCTCAAGGGTGTTGAGATGTCCGCGGCGATGGCTTCGTCGCTCGACATCTCCTTCGACATCCGTGGCGGACTGCTCATGCGCCAGGTCCACCACTGGGCGGCCCTGCTCTTCGTGGCGGCTATTGGCCTGCACATGCTGCGCATCTACTTCACGGGTGCCTTCCGCAAGCCCCGTGAGCTGAACTGGATCATCGGGTTCATCCTGTTCATCCTGGCCATGGCGGAAGGATTCACGGGCTATTCCCTCCCCGACGACCTTCTCTCCGGCAACGGTCTGCGCATCATCGACGGAATGGTCAAGGGAATCCCCCTGATCGGCACCTGGATCTCGTTCCTTCTCTTCGGTGGCGAGTTCCCCGGCGAACAGATTGTCGGGCGTCTCTACTCGCTGCATATTCTGCTACTGCCGGCCATCATCGTTGCCTTGATCGCGATGCACCTCCTGTTCGTGGTCGTCCACAAGCACACGCAGTACCCCGGAGCGGGCCGCACCAACCAGAACGTGGTCGGTTACCCGGTACTTCCGGTCTACGCAGCGAAGGCCGGCGGATTCTTCTTCATCGTCTTCGGCGTGGTCATGCTGATGGCGTCGCTGTTCACGATCAACCCGATCTGGAACTACGGCCCGTACGACCCCTCCCCCGTCTCCGCCGGAACGCAGCCTGACTGGTACATCGGATTCGCTGACGGCGCCCTGCGCCTGATTCCGCCGGGACTCGAGTTCGTCTGGCTCGACCGCACCTGGTCGTTCAACATCCTGATCCCGCTGATCAGCCTCGGCCTGTTCATCCTCGTCGTACTGATCTACCCCTTCATCGAAGCGTGGGTGACCGGCGACAAGCGTGAGCACCACATCCTGGACCGCCCTCGGAATGCCCCGACCCGCACCGCCATCGGCGCGGCCGGCGTGACCTTCTACGCCGCCCTGTGGGCAACCGCATCCTCCGACATCATCGCCACGCACTTCTCGGTGACGATGGAGGGTGTCATCCACACGATGCAGTTCCTCGTCCTGGTCGGACCGTTCATCGCCTTCTTCGTGGCCAAGCGCATCTGCCTTGCCCTGCAGAAGAAGGACCGGGAGATCGTCCTGCACGGCTACGAGTCGGGTCGCATCGTACGCCTGCCCGGCGGCGAGTACATCGAGGTGCACCAGCCCGTCGACGAGTACGATCGCTGGAAACTGGTCAGCTACAACGACTACAAGCCCCTGATGATCCGCCCGAACGCCGATGGCAAGATCACCGTTGGGCAGAAGGCGCGCGCCGGACTGTCTCGCTGGTTCTTCGAGGACCGGATTGCACCGGTGAACAATACAGAACTCGAGCAGGCACACGGGGATCACCACTAGGCCCTCCATCACAACAACAGAACGGGCATCGATGTCCCTCCAGACCCTGTCGGAGTGGCTTCGGTGCCCGAACTGTTCTCTCCCCCTTCATCCGGGCGGTGCCCTCGTCCTGAAGTGTGACGCCGGCCATTCCTTCGACGTGAACAAGCGCGGATTCGTTTCCCTCGCCGGCCAGGCACGACGATTGATCGGCGACAGCATCGCGATGGTCGATGCCCGGGACCTGTTCCTGGGCACGGGATGGTACGACCCACTCCGTGACCGAATCGCGGACCGGGTCGCGGCAGAGCACCCCGGCCGTCTCCTCGACATCGGTTGCGGCACCGGCTACTACCTGAGGGGCATTCTGGACCGGGTTCCCGGCATACGTGTCCTGGGCATGGATCTCTCCCCCTCCGCCGTGGGGCGCACGGTCGCCGGTCAGAGCGGCGTTGACGGGTTGGTAGCGGATGTCTGGTCTCCCCTGCCGGTGCGGGACGGGGCAGCCGACGTGCTCCTCAACGTCTTTGCCCCCCGTAATCCTCCCGAGTTCCATCGAATCCTCACGGATGACGGCCTGTTGGCCGTCGTCGTGCCGCAGGAGCGCCACCTGCGTGAGCTCCGGCAGGCCGGGCTGGCCCTGGACGTGCCGTCCAACAAGGTCGCCCACCTCGTCGAGACTCTGGCTCCCTTCTTCCGACTGGAGGCCGCAGAAGACCTGTGCTCGACGCTCAGCCTGGAGCCGATCCAGATCGCAGCTCTAATCGGCATGGGGCCCTCTGCCCACCACACCGATGCAGGCGCTCTAACGGACCAGCTCAGCGCCGTGCAGACGGTGACCGCCGCGTTCCACCTGTTGAGCTTCCGGCGGCTGGCTTACCCGTCGCGATGAGCGCCGCGCGTGCAGCGCCCACCGGTCTGCCGCAGTCAGCGCCAGGCGCCGAGGCCCGAATGTTGCTGGCGCGCCACCACCGAGCTCGCCTGTTCCGGTCGAGTTCGGCAGGTGTGCGGGGCGAAGTCGACCGGAAGTGGCGAACCCGGCGCGGATGCCGTCTCGGGAAAACGCAAAAACGGCGTCCGGGACAGTGTCCCGGACGCCGCCGAATCCCCGTGTGGGAACCCGTGAATCAGATCAACGCGCGAAGTTCCCGCGGTAGTACTCGTAGACCCAACCGACCAGGCAGATGATGCCGATGCCGAGGGCGATGATCGAGATCCAGACCCCGACGGCGAGTCCCATGAAAAGCAGCGCGGCGCTACCTGCGAGCAGGATCGGCCACCAGCTCCAGGGGCTGTAGAAACCAACCTCTGGGTCGCCGTCATCGATGTTCGCGTCGAGACGGTCCTCGGGAAGCTCGCCGCCCTGGGCGCCATGCACTCGGCTGAGATAGAACGCGACGAACGCGACGAACACTGCGCAGAGGCTCAGGACGAAGGTTCCGGCCCACTCCACTCGCCCTTGACTCGGGTCAATGAGACCCCAGACCGTGTACGCGGTCGCAACGACGACGAAGAACCCCGTGAGAATCCACAGCAGGTTGACGTTGGCTCTCATTACTTGACCTTCTTCGATATCGCGTCATACGTGGGCGAGTCCGGAGCATCCTTGCCGGGGCCGATTCCGACGGGCATCGCGACCTCAGGGTGGTTCAGGTCGAACGCCGGACGCTCGGAACGGATGCGCGGAATCGAGGTGAAGTTGTGACGCGGCGGCGGGCAGGACGTGGCCCACTCGAGCGACGCACCGTAGCCCCACGGGTCGTTGACCGTGACGAGCGGCGCCTTGCGAGCGGTGATGTACACGTTCAGGAAGAACGGAATCATCGACACGGCGAGAATGACCGACCCGATCGTCGACACCTGGTTCATCCAGGTGAAACCGTCCTCAGGCGAGTACGACGCGTAGCGACGCGGCATTCCGACGACTCCGAGCCAGTGCTGCACCAGGAACGTGGTGTGGAAACCGATGAACAGGAACCAGAAGTGCCACTTGCCGAGGCTCTCGTTGAGCATCTTGCCGGTCCATTTGGGCCACCAGAAGTAGAACCCGCTGAACATCGCGAAGACCACGGTGCCGAAGATGACGTAGTGGAAGTGGGCGACGACGAAGTAGGTGTCCGAGACGTGGAAGTCGAGCGGGGGCGATGCCAGGATCACTCCGGTGAGGCCACCGAAGGTGAAGGTGACCAGGAAGCCGAGCGCCCAGAGCATCGGGGTCTCGAAGGTCAGTGATCCGCGCCACATCGTGCCGATCCAGTTGAAGATCTTCACCCCGGTCGGGACGGCGATCAGCATCGTCATCAGAGAGAAGAACGGCAGCAGCACAGAGCCTGTGACGTACATGTGGTGGGCCCAGACGGCGACGGACAGCGCGGCGATGGAAATGGTCGCGTAGATCAACGTCTTGTACCCGAAGATCGGTTTGCGGCTGAAGACCGGGAAGACCTCCGAAACGATGCCGAAGAACGGCAGCGCGATGATGTACACCTCGGGGTGCCCGAAGAACCAGAACAGGTGCTGCCACAGGATGGCACCGCCGTTGGCCGGGTCGTAGATGTGCGACAGGAAGATGCGGTCGGACGCGGCAGCCAGAAGGGCGGCAGCGAGAACCGGGAACGCCATCAGGACCAGGATCGAGGTGACCAGCGTGTTCCAGGTGAAGATGGGCATTCGGAACATGGTCATTCCGGGCGCACGCATGGTGATGATCGTGGTGATGAAGTTCACGGCGCCGAGGATGGTTCCGAACCCGCTGAGGCCGAGACCGACCATCCAGAGGTTTCCGCCGACACCCGGTGAGAAGGTCGTGCTGGCGAGCGGCTGGTACGCGAACCAGCCGAAGGACGCCGCCCCCTGCGGGGTGAGGAATCCGCCGACGGCAACGAGGCTGCCGAAGAAGAACGCCCAGAAGGAGAATGCGTTCAAACGAGGGAACGCCACGTCCGGAGCGCCGATCTGAAGCGGCATCAGCGAGTTCGCGAAGCCGAAGAAGAGCGGTGTCGCGAACATGAGCAACATGATCGTGCCGTGCATGGTGAAGAGCTGGTTGTACTGTTCCTTGGTCTGAACGACCTCGAGACCGGGCGCGAAGAGCTGCGCGCGGATGACGAGGGCCATGACGCCGGCCAGACAAAAGTAGACGAAGGAGGTGATCAGGTACATGTACCCGATGACCTTGTGGTCGGTGGACGTGATCCATCTGACCAGGACGTTGCCCTTGCGCTCGACTCCCGTGGGGCGACGAGTGGCGGCCGGCGTTGTGGGAGCAGTGGTTGTACTCATGGCTTAGTTGCCCTCCTGAGCCGTCGGGGCGGATGTGCCCGGAAGATTCGAGTTGCGCTTGTAGTCATTATCGACCTGGCCCTCGTTTCCTGCAGCACGGAGAGAGTCGATGTAGGTGGCGTAGTCGGCCTGGGAGACGACTTCGACCTTGAACAGCATCAACGAGTGGTACTCTCCGCAGAGTTCGGCGCACTTGCCCGAGTAGGTACCGATTCGTTCCGGGATGACCGACATGTAGTTGGTCTTGCCTGGGATCATGTCCTTCTTGTACAGGAAGTCAACGACCCAGAAGGAGTGGATGACGTCGCGGGATTCGAGCGCGAGTTCGATCTTCTGGCCGACGGGAAGGACGAGCGTGGGGATCTCCGATTCGACCAGGGCCCCCTTGGCCCCCTCGAGGTCAGGCTGTCCCTGCACACCGGTCGTGAAGACGTCTTCATTCACGTAGTTGAAGTCCCATGCCCACTGCTTACCGATGACCTCAACCTTGATGTCCGGGGCATCGAAGCGAGCCTCGATCGCAGCCTGGTCCCGCGCGGTGAAGGCGAAGAAACCGACCACCAGGATCAAGGGAACGACCGTGTAGAAGATCTCGATCGGCATGTTGTAGCGCAGCTGCACGGGGAGACCGGTCTGGCCCTTGCGGCGGCGGTAGACGACCACTGCCCAGATGGTCAAGCCCCAGGTGATGAGGCCGACGATCATAAGCACAATCCAGGACGTGGTCCACAGGCCACTGATCCGTTCGGTCTGGTTTGTCACCGCCGGCTGACCTTCTTCGAAGCCGGGGAGGAAGCCGTGAAGCTGGGCTTGAGTGCACCCCGCGAGAACTACGGCCAACGACGCTGCGATCGGAATTGCAGCCCATCGGAGACGATGGTTTTTGCGCACCAGTTACCTTTCGGTGGGACTCGACGACACTCCATTGGAAGTGTTTTATAGGTTCCCAGCCTACTGGGAGGGAGGGCGTGGGTTGTGCAGGAACGCGCCCGCAGAGGTAACAAATTCGCCTCTAGTCACACGATTTGCGAGCCCGTCCCGCGGCCGGGGATCAGCTGAAGGAGTCCCCGCAGGCGCAGCTTCCACCGGCGTTCGGGTTGTCGATCGTGAAACCCTGTTTCTGAATCGTGTCCTCGAAATCGATGGACGCGCCATCCAGGTACGGCACGCTCATCTTGTCGACGACGACCTCGACGCCGTCGAAGTCGACGAGGGCGTCGCCTTCGAGGACCCGTTCGTCGAAGTAGAGCTGGTAGATGAGTCCCGAGCAGCCGCCGGGCTGCACCGCAACGCGCAGGCGTAGATCCTCACGGCCTTCCTGGGCCAGGAGGCTCCTCACCTTCGCGGCCGCGGTCGCGCTGAGACCCACGCCGTGGGCCGCCGTACTGGTGCTGAGTGTGTCGGTCATGGTGCTCCTCGTTGCTTTCTCGCTGCTGGTCAGCGGGCCAGATTCCCGTTGTTTCTCACCGAGATTCTACCGAGGGAAACCGATAAGTCTTCCCCGGCATTCCCGAAATTTCCGCGGCCGGGCAGGTTCAGTCGACTGAACGGTCATTCAGCCGTCCGAGCAGGAAGGCCTCACTGAGGATCGCCCGCTTGAGCACGCCCAGATGAAGGGACTCGTTCGGGCTGTGCGCCCGTGAATCGGGGTCCTCGACGCCGGTCACGAGAATTTGGGCCTCGGGGAAGACTCGCACGAGATCGGCGATGAACGGGATGGATCCGCCCACTCCGATGTCCACCGGTTCGACTCCCCAGGCTTCGGCCATGGCGCTCCGGGTCTCGGTGACGGCCCAGCCGCCGGTGTCGACCAGGAAGGCCTCCCCCGTGTCGACATCATCGATGTCGACACGGGCACCGAACGGCGCGTGGGCTCTGAGGTGCGCTTCCAACGCCACCAGGGCCTCCTGGGCCGGCTGTCCGGGGGCGACCCGGGTGCTGATCCGGACGGAGACGGCGGGAGAGAGCGTATTTGAGGCGTTGGCCACCGAGGGAGCATCGATCCCGGTGATGGTGATCGCCGGCTGCGACCAGATCCGGCTGAGCACGGATCCGTGGCCGATCGGCTCGACGCCCGCGCTGAGACCGGTTTCCCGTCGCAATTGCTCGACCGGGTAGTCCGGGGTGGGTGCATCGTGGCTGGTGAGTCCGGCGACAGCCACGGACCCGTCGTCGGCGTAGAGGGTGGAGAGAAGGCGGACGGTGGCCATCATGGCATCCGGCACCGCTCCCCCGAACATGCCGGAGTGGGAGGCGTGGTCGAGGGTGCGCACGGTCAGCCGGAAGGTGACGTTGCCGCGCAGCGCGGTGGTCAGCGCCGGCGTGTTGATGTCCCAGTTGCTCGAGTCGGCGACGACGATCGCGTCCGCGCGCAGGGAGTCGCGATTCTCCTCGAGGAAGGTGGCGAACGAACGGCTGCCGAACTCCTCCTCGCCCTCGATGAAGACAGCGAGTCCGAGATCGAACTCCGGCCCCTCTGCTTCAACCAGCGCGCGAATCGCGGCGATGTGTGCCAGCACGCCCGCCTTGTCGTCCGCGGCGCCGCGGCCGTACAGGCGGTCCCCGCGCACCGTCGGCTCGAACGGGTTCGACTCCCAGTCGGCGTCCTGCCCGGGAGGCTGCACGTCGTGGTGGGCATACAGAAGAACGGTCGGGCGCCCGTTGCGGGCTGCGCGGGTGGCCAGAACAGCCGGATGTCCCAGGCCGGATCCCCCGGGGATGCCGGCCCTCTTGACCTGGACCGACTCGAAGACCCCGGTGTCACGGACGAGGGCGGCGACGGCGTTCGCGCTGGCAGTTACCTGTGCAGCGTCGAAAGCGTCCCAGGATACCGAGGGGATCCGGACGAGGGCACACAGGTCAGCGATGGTCGTGGGCAGGCCACGCTCAACGGCGGTGCGAAGCGCCGAGGCGCCCGGGGAGGTTGCCGCGGGCTCTGTTTCTCGAATATCGGTCATCAGGTAATCTTAAGCCAATCGATTGCAAGGAACTGATGTGGCTAAGCCTGTGAACCCAGACGCACAACCATCCATGGAGACCCCGGACGAGACGCGAGCCCGCCTCGCTGCCGGCCAGTCCGCCGGCAAGGGGCAGGCGACGCCCAGCCGGAAGCAGCAAGAGGCGTTGAACCGACGCCCGCTGGTTCCGGACGACCGTAAGCTCGCGGCCAAGCAGGCCAGGGGCAAGGCGGCCGAGACACGGGACCGGGCCAGGGTCGGCATGGCTGCCGGCGACGAGAAGTACCTCCCGGTTCGCGAACGCGGCCCGCAGAAGCGCTTCGCGCGCGATTATGTTGACGCCCGCTTCAACGTGGGCGAATTCATGATCCCGGTGATGTTCCTCGTGATCCTCCTGACCTTCTTCCCTGACCCGTCGGTGCAGACCTATGGCATTCTCGCGCTCTGGGCCTTCTTCCTGGTCGCCGTGGTCGACTCGGTCATCCTCGGCTTCACACTCACCCGCAAGGTGAAGGCCAAGTTCGGCGAAGCCAAAGCGGAGCGCATCCGCTGGTATGCCGCGATGCGGGCGTTGCAGCTGCGCCCCATGCGTCTGCCCAAGCCCCAGGTCAAGCGCGGCCAGTACCCGTCCTGACCGCTCGGTCAGTTCGAGAAGGCCCCTGACCTGATCAGGGGCACGCGGAGTTCCTCGTCGGTCAGCGATCCGTGCTGGCCGACCATCGAGCGCGCGGACTGATTCGATTCGCGGGAATCGTAGTAGGCCACGAGTTTGCGCGCGGCCACGATCACATCCCCGATGCGGGGGCGCACCTCCGCCGCGATCTCCCCGAACAGTCCGGCCCGGATGGCGTCCTCTCTCGTGAACACCCACGCTCGCGCCCCCTCCACGTCGGACCAGGCGTCGGCGAGAGCCTGCGCGGAATCGCCGCCGAGCCCCGGTTCGAGATAGAGCTGGACACAGCGCGGGTCGCCCCCGATATGACGAACGTTCGCGACCAGCTCCGGCACGGTGTCGAAGAGCACCTGCCGGGTGGAGGGGACGTCGACGATGCCGTGGTCGGCCGTGACCAGAAGGCCTTCGTCGGCGCGGAGCCCCCCGGCGAAGCGCGCGAGGGCGCCATCGAGCGTTTCGAGCTCGGCCAGCCACCTGGCCGACTCCCAGCCCTGGGCATGGGCCGCCACATCGAGCTCGGGAACATACAGGTAGACCAGGGCGCGCGGCTCCGTGTCGAGCAGGTGCCGGGCCGCTGCGAATCGGTCAGCAAGGCTCTCCGCGGAGACGTAGCGGGCCCCGCGCAGCACGGCCTGGGTGAACCCCGATGCGGCGTAGCGCCTGGGGCCGATTGCGAAGCCGGGCACGCCGGCATCCGTGGCCTGCTGGAAGACGGTTCGTTGACGTTGCCAGATTTCGGGCTGCATTCCCGCGTCCCAGCCCGTGAGCTGATTGACGACGCGGTCGCGCTCGGCGTCGAACACCCGGTAGCCCACGAGGCCGTGCTGACCGGGCGGAACCCCGGTGGTGAGGGTCGCAATCCCCGCGGCGGTGGTCGACGGGAAGACACCGTCGACCACGCTGGTCTTCGTCAGCAGCGAGTTCAGGAACCGGGCATGGCCGGCCCGGGCGCGCAGCGAGCTGACACCGAGCCCGTCAGCGAGCACCACGACCGCTTTCGAGGCCGGGCCGAGGCCCAGCGGGTTCGGCCGGCCCAGAACGGATGACAGCGAACTTGCGAGAACGTCGGCAAGGCGCAGAGGGCTGAATTGGCGGGCCGGTAGCATGGATGGCATCGCGCCAAGTCTGACATAGACGTGGCCGGATCGATCCAGCGCCTACCCGCCAGCGCGTGTCCCGCAACGCGCGCCTCAGCAGAATCCACGAATGAGCCGCTCAGACAGCACCACACCCGCCGCCTTCACCGAGCGCATCGAGGACGTCGATGTCTCCACCGAGATGCAGGGATCCTTCCTCGAGTACGCGTACTCGGTCATCTATTCGCGGGCGCTCCCCGATGCCAGGGACGGACTGAAGCCCGTCCAGCGCCGCATCCTGTACCAGATGAGCGAGATGGGGCTGCGTCCCGACCGCGGACACGTCAAATCCGCCCGCGTCGTCGGCGAGGTGATGGGAAAGCTTCACCCGCACGGCGACACGGCCATCTATGACGCCCTGGTGCGGATGGCGCAGGCATTCACCCTGCGGGTTCCGCTCATCGACGGCCACGGCAACTTCGGCTCCCTGGACGACGGCCCGGCCGCGCCCCGCTACACGGAAGCCCGCCTCGCCGCGCCGGCGCTGGCCATGACTGAGAACCTCGACGAGGACGTCGTTGACTTCGTGCCCAACTACGACAACCAGCTCACCCAGCCCGATGTGCTGCCGGCGGCGTACCCGAACTTGCTGGTGAACGGTGCGAGCGGCATCGCCGTGGGCATGGCCACGAACATGGCCCCGCACAACCTGATCGAGGTCGTCGGAGCCGCCCGCCACCTGCTGGCCCACCCCAATGCCACCCTCGAGGACCTGATGGAGTTCGTCCCCGGCCCCGACCTCCCCACCGGCGGAACCATTGTCGGCCTCGCCGGCATCAAGGATGCCTACGCGACCGGCCGCGGCAGCTTCAAGACCCGGGCGCGCGTATCCGTTGAAGCCATCACGGCACGGAAGGCTGGGCTCGTCGTCACGGAGCTCCCCTACCTGGTCGGTCCCGAGCGAGTGATCGAGAAGATCAAAGACGGGGTCAACTCCAAGAAGCTGAGCGGCATCTCCGATGTCACGGACCTCACCGACCGCACCAAGGGCCTGCGCCTGGTGATCGGGATCAAGACCGGGTTCAGCCCCGAGGCTGTGCTCGAGCAGCTGTACCGGGTCACCCCGCTCGAGGACTCCTTCAACATCAACGCCGTGGCGCTCGTCGACGGCGGGCCGCAGACCCTGGGCCTGCGTGAACTGCTGCTCGTCTACATCGGGCACCGGATCGAGGTCGTCACCCGGCGCTCCGCCTACCGGCTGGCGCGGAGGAAAGAGCGCTTGCACCTCGTGGAGGGGCTCCTCGTCGCCATTCTCGACATCGACGAGGTCATTCAGGTCATCCGCGCCAGCGAGGACAGTGAACAGGCTCGCACCCGGCTGATCGACGTCTTCGATCTGAGCCAGGTGCAGGCCGAGTACATCCTCGAGCTGCGCCTGCGGCGGCTGACCCGGTTCTCGTTGATCGAACTGGAAGCCGAGCGCGACCAGTTGCTGGCCGAGATCACGGCCCTGGAGAAACTGCTGGGCAGCAAACCGGCCATCCGCTCACTGGTCTCCGACGAACTGGCCTCGGTGGCGGAGCGGTTCGGCACCCCGCGCCGCACGCTGCTCACGGAGGCGAAACCGAGCATCGCCGGGGCCGCCGCCAAGCGCCAGGCCGCCATCCTCGAGGTCACGGACAGCCCGACCCGCGTGTACCTGAGCGCCACCGGCCGGATTGCCCGGGTGGATCGTCCGCTCGACGACGCAGCGCTGCCGGATCGGATCACGCCCGCCCAGCGCCGCAGCAAACACGATGCCGTGCTGTCCACGTTGGACACAACCAGCAGAACCGAGATCGGCGCGGTCACCAGTCGTGGGCGGCTGATCCGCTTCTCCCCCGTCGACCTGCCCGTCATGCCCGCGTCGTCCATCCAGCTCGCGGCCGGGGTCAAGGTCAGCGACTACCTGGCCCTGCCCAACCGCGGCGAGTCGGTTCTGGCGCTGGTCTCCCTCGACTCCGATCGATCTATCGCCCTCGGAACCCGGCTCGGAACCGTCAAGCGGGTCACGGTGAATGACTGGGCGAACAAGCCCGACTTCGAGATCATCGCCCTGAAGCCCACAGACGTGGTCGTCGGCGCCGTGCAGGGCTCGGAGGATGACGAACTGGTCTTCATCGCCTCCGATTCACAGCTGCTGCGCTTCCCTGCAAGCACCGTGCGGCCCCAGGGACGAACCGCGGGCGGAATGGCCGGCATCAAACTGGCCGCGGATGTCCACGTTGTCTTCTTCACCAGCCTGTCCCCGCAGACCATTGCCACGGCCGTCGTCGCCACGGTCGCCACCGGAAGCCACACTCTCCCGGGCACGGATCCCGGAAGCGCCAAGGTCTCGGACTTCTCCGAGTACCCCGCTAAGGGGCGTGCGACGAGCGGGGTGCGCTCCCAAAGGTTCCTGAAGGGCGAAGACACGATCTCCGTCGCCTGGGTCGGGCCGCTCCCGGCCCGGGCGGTCGGGCCCGACGGTTCTCCGCGCGTCCTCCCCGATTCCGGATCACGACGCGACGCGTCGGGGGCCATGCTCGATTCGGTGATCGGCGCGATCGGGGCCCGGATCGCCTGAGAGTCGTCGTCGCCGTGGTCGTTGTCGGCGCCGGCCCTGCCCCGGTCTCTCCCGCGCCGTTCTGGCGCAGAAGATGCTGGGTTAGGGTGACGGAATGACTCTCATCTCGGATTCGGCCATTCTCGTTGTCGGTGCCTCCGGCGGACTCGGCCGGGAGATCGCCCGGCTGCTCAACGCGGGCGGAGCCCGTCTCATCCTGACCGGTCGCGACCGCACGAAACTGGCGGCGCTCGGCATCCACGGAACCGTGCTCGAGGCCGATCTCTCCGATCCGGCGGCGATCGTCGGCCTCGTCGCCGACGCCGTCGGCGTGCACGGTCGCCTTGACGGTATCGTGAACGCGTCCGGCGTGGTCGCGTTCGGCCCGGCCACGGAGGTGAGCGATGAAACGCTGGCGGAGCTGTTCGCCGTCAACACCCTGGCGCCGATCCGCCTGCTTCGAGCGGCGCGCGCGGCGTTGACCGATTCGGCCGAGCAGGGCCGCGAACCGTTCGTGCTCACCCTCAGCGGGGTCGTGAGCGAGAGCCCGACCGCCAACCTGGCCGCGTACTCCGCCTCGAAGGCCGGCTTGGCCGCCTTCGGCCAGGCCGCCGCCCGGGAACTGCGGCGCAGCGGCATCCGGATCGTTGATGCCCGACCGGGCCATACCGAGACGGCCCTGTCCACGCACCCGATTTCCGGGACGGCACCCCGCCTTCCCTCCGGCTACCCGCCGGCCGCCGTCGCGCAGCGTCTGGTCGACGCCATCATCGGCGGCGAACGAGATCTGCCGAGCACGGCCTTCCAGCTGAAGGACGCCTGACCCCCCGCTCGGCGTTGCCCGCCAGCCGTCAGCCGACCGGGTCAGACGTCGATGCGGTCGCGACTGAGCTTGTCGGAGCTCTCAATGATGAACTCCTTGCGTGGGGCCACGTCGTTGCCCATCAGCAGCTCGAAGACGTTCCCGGCCATTTCGGCATCCGCGACCCTCACCCGGCGCAGCGTGCGGTGCGAGCGCTCCATGGTCGTCGTGGCAAGCTGGTCGGCGTCCATCTCGCCCAGTCCCTTATAGCGCTGGATCGGGTCCTGATACCGCTTGCCGCTCTTCTTCAGGCCGGCAAGGACACCCTGGAGCTCCTGCTCCGAGTAGGTGTAGATGGTCTCGTTGGGCTTGGTGCCCGGGTTCATGACCACGACCCGGTGCAGCGGAGGAACCGCCGCGAACACCCGACCCTCGGTGATCATGGGCCGCATGTAGCGGAAGAACAGGGTGAGCAGCAGCGTTCGAATGTGAGCGCCATCGACATCCGCATCGCTCATGATGATGACCTTGCCGTACCGGGCAGCAGACAGGTCGAAGCTCCGGCCGGAGCCGGCTCCGATCACCTGGATGATGGATGCGCACTCCACGTTGGAGAGCATGTCGGACACGGAGGCCTTTTGCACGTTCAGGATTTTGCCGCGGATGGGCAGGAGGGCCTGGTGCTCACTGTCCCTGGCCAGCTTCGCCGTGCCCAGCGCGGAATCACCTTCAACGATGAACAGTTCGCTGGTGGACACGTCGTTGCTGCGACAATCAACCAGCTTCGCCGGAAGCGAAGAACTCTCCAGCGCGTTCTTGCGCCGCTGGGTCTCCTTGTGCGCCCGCGCGGAGATGCGTGACTTCATCTCGGCCACGATCTTGTCGAGCACGACCGCAGCCTGGGTCTTGTCGTCGCGTTTGGTGGACACGAAACGCTCGTTCATTGCCTTGGCGACGACGTTCGCCACGATGGCCCGCACGGCTGGGGTGCCGAGCACTTCTTTCGTCTGGCCTTCGAACTGCGGCTCCGGCAGTCGCACCGTCAGAACCGCGGTGAGGCCGGCCATCACGTCGTCTTTCTCGAGCTTGTCCGAGCCCATCTTGAGGCGGCGCGCATTCAATTCGACCTGGGCGCGCAGGAACTTTAGCAGGCCGGCGTCGAAGCCGGCCAGGTGCGTCCCACCCTTCGGGGTGGCGATGATGTTCACGAAACTGCGCACGACGGTGTCGTACCCGGTCCCCCACCGGAGGGCGATGTCCACGGTGCAGTCCCGCACCAGCTCCGTGGGAACCATCGCTCCCTTGTCCGTCAGAACGGGGACGGTCTCGGAGAAGCTGCCCTGTCCGGTCAGGCGCCAGGTGTCGGTGATCGGGGAATCCGTCGCGAGGTGGTCGACGAACTCGGAAATGCCGCCGTCGAATTTGAATGATTCGAACACGTGGTCTGCGGTGCGCTGGTCGGCGATGTCGATGCCCAGCCCGGGCACGAGGAACGCCGTCTGCCTGGCCCGTTCGAGCAGCTCCTCGGTTTGGAAGGCCGCACCCTTCGTGAAGATCTGCCGGTCGGCCCAGTACCGGACCCGGGTGCCGGTCACGCCGCGTTTGACCTTGCCGATGACTCGGAGTTCGCTCTGGTTCTCGAATGGGGTGAACGGAGCATCCGGACTCTTCTCCCCCGTGTCGGCGAAGATGCCCGGTTCGCCGCGGTGGAAGGACATGGCCCATGTCTTCCCGTCACGGTCGACCTCGACGTCGAGGCGCTCCGACAGGGCGTTCACGACGGATGCGCCCACGCCGTGCAACCCGCCGGACGCGGCGTAGGATCCGCTGCCGAATTTGCCACCGGCATGCAATTTCGTGAAAACGACCTCGACCCCGGTCAGACCCGTTTTGGGTTCGATGTCCACGGGGATTCCTCGTGCCGTGTCGCGGACCTCCACGCTCTCGTCGGCGTGCAGAACGATGTCGATCCCGCTGCCGTAGCCGCCGAGGGCCTCATCGACGGAGTTGTCGATGATCTCCCAGAGGCAGTGCATGAGCCCCCGCGAGTCGGTGGAACCGATGTACATGCCGGGACGCTTGCGGACCGCTTCCAGCCCCTCGAGGACAGACAGATGGCGCGCGGAATAGTCAGAAGAGCTCACAACTTCCAAGAATACCGACTGTGGCCCCTCGGCCTTTCATCAACACTCCTCGGAGGCGGGCTACGCGGTGAGCGAAATAGCGTCCTCCGGGCTCGATTACCGGGCAGGAGCGTGTTTACATTAAGAACAGCAAACATTGGTATCGCTTGGTATCAGTCTGGAGGAGGAAACCATGTCTCAGATCGCCACCGAAAATGGTGCAGTCGGCCAAGAGAAGGCTCCCCACCAGCTCACCGCAGCGGACCGCTGCGACGCTTGTGGAGCCCAGGCCTACATCCGGGTCGTAGTCAACAACAGCGAATTGTTGTTCTGCGCTCACCACGGCCGTAAGCACCAGGAGAAGCTCGCAGCCATTGCCGAGAGTTGGCACGACGAGTCGAGTCGGCTCCTAGAGGACCAACGCTCCTAGAGCGAACGCACGACGAAACAAAGCTACGGCGCAGGAGCATCACGGATGCTCCTGCGCCGTAGCTTTTTACTCCGCCGTGAGCCCCAGGCGCACCGCGATCGGGTTGCGCGCGGCCCGCGCTATCTCGTCTACCGCCACCGTGTGCGCGCCGGGCGTATAGGCGCGGCCGAGGCGGACCAGCGCGGAGCGCAGCAGGTGATCGGCCAGGCCGGGATTGCGTGCAAGCACGGGACCGTGCAGGTGGGTCCCGACCAGGTTGCCCATGACGAGCCCCTCGAGTCCTCCACCGTTTCCGGTGCCCGACTCGACCCGGCCCAGAGGCGACGCCTCCGCGCCGACATACCCGCGAGCGTGATTCTCGAACCCCACCAGCCGACCGTGCTTCGTGGCGACGATGACGTCATCCGTGGCCCGGGCGGCCAACGGCACGGCGCGCCCGGCCACGATGCCCAGTCCTTCGATCACTGAGCCGTCCGCGAGCTCGATTCCCCAGCTCAGCAGTTCCCACCCGGTGCCGACAGCCAGAACCGGAACGCCCTCGGTCGTCCAGGTGCGCAGGTGCCCGGTCATCGTCGCCAGGATGTCTCGGGCGGTGACGAGGTCGGAATCCGAACCGGAGCCGATCACCACGGCATCGGCCCGCTCGGGCAGGTCGTCGACCGTGCGTACGTCCACGACGTGCGCATCGATGCCGGCCCACCGGCTGCGCTGGGCAAGAACGCGGGCGTTGGCCGCGTCGCCGTTCGTGCCCAGTAGCTCGGGCAACAGGGACACGATCGTCAGTGCCGTCGTCACTCCTGGCCCTCCTTGTTGCTGGCGAGCCCGAGGTGGGCCCGGGTTCGGCGCATCGAGTCCGCGGAGAAGATGATCGTTTTCAGTCCGGCAGCCGGTTTCGGCAGCGCCAGGAAGTCATCGAGCGCCTGGCCCAGGTCCGGCTCGACCCGCTCGACGATCACGTCGTCATAGGCGAGCTGCAGTGCGATGTCCTGCGCTTTGGATCCGGAGGCGATGAGGACGCGGCCGAGTACCGATGTGTTCACGGGCCAGAAGTAGGACGGATCGCGCACGTCGGAGCCGATGGCGATCAGGATCTGCTCTGTCCCGGGTTCCAGGCTGTCCACGTTGAGCTGGAAGCTGGCCGGATTCTGCACGAGGACGAATTCCACCTGTTGGCCGCGAACGGTGACAATCTCGCCGCGGCCGAAGACGGGCGGAATCGTCGAGATTGCCTCGGCGGCCACCCGGGGGTCGAATCGATCGCCCAGGGCTGCCCGGGCGGTGGCGAGAGCAGTCAGGGCATCCACGGCGTAGTGCGTCCCCCGTGAGGGCAACCCGACGGGGTAGTCCTGCCCGGCGATCGCGATGGTGGCGTTGCGGCCGTCGATGTGGGTCAGGAGCATTCCGGACTCCGCGGGGAGCCGGTCGTGAGCGGTGGCGCTGTAGCCAAGCCCGCGCGGGTTGGCCGCCAGCACCTCTGCGGACACTCCGTACCGGGCAACCGACACTCCGGCGCCGAGTCCCGCGGCGAGATCGGCGAGGTACCCGTCGTCGGCGTTGACAACGACCGTCCCGGTGGCGCGGGCCGCGATTTTCGCGAGCATCGCCGCGACCATGTCGGAATCGTGGAATCGGTCGATCTGGTCCACCATCACGTTGGTCAGGGCGACCACGCGCGGAGCGAGAGACCCGGAGATCAGGGCGCCGTGGCCCTCATCCATTTCGAGCACGGCCATGTCCGCGGCGATCCTACCGTTCAGATTCACCCGCTCGAGGAGAGCGGACGTGAGCCCCTGGCTGATATTGGCGGTGGACTGGTTCGTGAAGACGTCGGTGCCGTGCGCGCGCAGGGCCGCGACCAGCATTTTCGTCGTGGTCGACTTGCCACTCGACCCGGTGACGATGATCAGCCCACCGGGAAAGCTGTTCAGCGTCCGCGGCAGGAACCCGGGGGCGACCCGGTTGACCACGAGGCCGGGGACCGCTGATCCCCCGCCGGGTTTACGCCAACGGGCGAGTATCCGCACGACCCGCCCGAGCAGGATCGCCGGTGCATAGAGCACCGGGGTTCCTATTCGAGGTAGTCGCGTAGCGACTGGGACCGCGAGGGGTGGCGCAGTTTCGCCATCGTCTTGGACTCGATCTGGCGGATGCGCTCACGCGTCACGCCGAACGTGTCGCCGATCTGGTCGAGCGTCTTCGGCATCCCGTCGCCGAGCCCGAAGCGCATCCGGATGACGCCGGCTTCACGCTCGGAGAGGGAATCGAGCAGGCTTTCCAGTTGCTTCTGCAGCATGGTGAACCCGACGGCGTCCGCCGGAACGACCGCTTCGGTGTCCTCGATCAGGTCGCCGAATTCGCTGTCGCCATCCTCGCCGAGCGGGGTATGCAGTGAGATCGGCTCGCGACCGTACTTCTGCACCTCGACGACCTTTTCCGGCGTCATATCGAGCTCGCGGCTGAGCTCTTCCGGCGTGGGCTCCCGACCGAGGTCCTGAAGCATCTGGCGCTGGACCCGGGCGAGCTTGTTGATGACTTCGACCATGTGCACGGGAATGCGGATGGTACGGGCCTGGTCGGCCATGGCGCGAGTGATCGCCTGGCGGATCCACCAGGTGGCGTAGGTGGAGAACTTGAAGCCCTTGGTGTAGTCGAACTTCTCGACCGCGCGGATGAGGCCCAGGTTGCCCTCCTGGATCAGGTCCAGGAACTGCATACCGCGACCGGTGTACCGCTTGGCCAGCGACACGACGAGGCGGAGGTTGGCGCCCAGCAGGTGGCTCTTGGCCCGGGCACCGTCTTTGGCCACCCAGAGCAGCTCACGCCCGAGGGCACTCTTCTTCTCCGCGTCGGTCATCTGCGCCATCTTGTCCTCGGCGAAGAGGCCGGCTTCGATCCGCATGGCCAGTTCGACTTCCTCGGCCGCGTTCAGGAGCGCGACCTTGCCGATCTGCTTCAGGTAGTCCTTGACGGGGTCGGCGGTGGCTCCGGTGATCGCGCTGGAGTAAACCGGGACCTCATCGTCATCATCCACGAGGGAAAGGACGAGGGCGCCGCTGGGCAGGGCCTCGGCGGATGCGGCACGCTTCTTCGCGGCGTCGTCTGAATCGTCGTCGGCATCCGTGTCATCGCCGGGGGCGTGCTCGTCGTGCTCGTCGGCCGCCGGCTTTGCCTTGGCCTTCGTGCTGGCGGCCCGCTTGCGCGGAGCTGGCTTTTCTTCTCCGGCGGCCGCTGCTGCTTCAGCTTTTGCCAGCTTGGCGGCGGCAGCCTTGGTCAGCGGCTTCTTCGCAACAGCCTGTGCGGCACCGGTTTCCGGGGTCTGGCCGACTTCAGCCTGGGCCTCTGCCGGCGTGCTCACGGGGGACTCGTCGCCTGGCTCGTTTTTCTTGCGGGTTGCCATTCGAACACCTCTCATGCCGTGGCGCGGACACCTGCGGCGCTGCCTGGTCTGGTTCAGCCGGGTCGATCGGGCAGAACGGGCACCGGGGGCAGTGTGGATTTTGGGCAGTACTTGGACCCATGTCAAGTCCCGGGAGATTTACATTGACACTCATGTCGCTGTTCCCCGGACCAGAAAGGGCCCTATTGACAATTATTGCATGCTTTGTGTATGCGGCAAGCCAGCCGCGCCTATTCAGGTCGCCGTCGTCGGCGCCATGCACGAGCCAGTCCAACCCAGAGCGGAGCCACCTCGATCCCCTCTTCGCGCGACAGCTGGCTACGGGTGCGTGTCCTGGTCCGCAGGAGGAAGACAACCCCGATCCCCACGACCAGAAACTGCACGGAAAAAGCGAGACGGAAGGAATCGAGTGAGTAGAGATCACTCGCCGCTCCCCCGGAAACGCGCCAGGAGTCCTGAAGGTCCAGCAGCAGCCCGACCAGGTAGACCATGACGAAGCTGGCCGTGAACCCGCCCACGTTGACCACCCCGTTCGCCGAGCCGTGGCTGCGCTGGGGATTGAAGGTCCGGGCGAAGTCGAAGCCGATCAGCGAACCCGGCCCTCCGACGCCCAGGGCCACCAGCAACAGCACGATCAGCCAGAATGGCGGCTGCCCCGGCCAAAGCAGCACGGCAGCCCAGGCAACCGCCATGACCGTGACGATGCCGAGCACGATGTTGCTACGGCGCAGCGGGTACCGCGCCGTGAGGATTCCGAGGACCGGACCGAACACCATTCCCGCACCGACCAGGACCATCAGCATCGCGGCGGCGAGGGACGGGTCGTAACCGAGCCCGTAGACCATGAATGGGAAGCCCCAGAGCAGTGTGAAGACCGTGCCGGCGGACTGGGTGACGTAGTGCGACCAGAAACCCAGTTGGGTTCCCGGCCGCTTGAAGCTGTGTTTGAGCTGGGCCAGTGCCTCACCGAGGCTGGTGGGCCTCAACCGGTCGGACGTGCCGGCCGGCTGGTCCCGAATCACCACGATGCCGACGACCAGGGCAACCAGAGCGACGGATGCGGCCGAGAGGAATGCGGGTGTCCACCCCCAGATGTGCAGCACCCAGGCGAGCGGGACTGCCGAGAGCACCTGTCCGAGCTGACCGATGTTTCCCAGCCACTGGGAAAGCTGCGGAACGCTGCGACCGGTGAACCAGGATGAGATCAGCCGGATCATGGAGATGAAGATCATGGCGTCCCCAGCGCCGACAAGGATGCGGCCGACCACGGCGATCGAGATGCTCGGGGCGAGCGCGAGCGTGACCTGTCCGGCGGCCATCAGAGAGGTCCCCGTCAGCACGAGCACCCGCGGCCCGTAGCGGTCGATCAGGACACCCACCGGAATCTGGGCGGCCGCGTAGACCACGAGCTGGACCACGGCGAGGCTGGACAGGAGCGCAGCCGAACCGCCGAAACGGTCGGTCGCCGCGACGCCGGCAATCCCGAGAGACGATCGCTGGAGGACAGCTGAGAGATAGGCGAACGATCCGACGGAGAAGACCAACCAAGACCGACGCGAGTTCATTGCCCCTAACTTACCCGCGCTCGGGGCTGCTCCCGCACGGTCCGGCCTCCTCGAGCTCCGACGGACAGAAGCCTACGCCGTCGGGTCAGGCGAGTGTGCCGTCGTCCCTGCCGCGGCGGGTAGCGAGGAAATTCTCCAATTCCGCCGCGATTTCGTCGGCGCTCGGGAGCTCGCCGGACTCGTCCGTCAGGGGCGAACGCAGCGTGCTGCCCTCCATATAAGCGTCATAGCGTTCTTCGAGTGTGCCGACCAGCTTGGCCAGCTCGGGGTTGTCGTGAACCTGCTCGTCGATCCGGGCCACGAAATCGCGATTCTGCTCGCGCACCTGATCGGTCGGGAAGATCAAACCCGTCGACGCGCTCGTGCTCTCGAGTGCGGACAGTGCGGCCGCGGGGAACTCGGTGTCCGCGAGATAGTGGGGCACCAGGAGAACGAAACCGACGACGGTCGCGCCACTTTCCTGGAGCCGGAACTCGACCAGGTGCAGGGCGTTCGCGGGGACCTGCGTGTGCGGGCGCCACACCGACATGCTCTCGATCAGGTCGGAGCGGTTGCCGCTGACCGTGACTCTGATCGGACGCGTGTGCGGCACGGGCATCGGGATGGCGTGCACCCAGGTGGTCGAGGCCACCGTGAATCGACGCACCAGCTGAAGTACCGCGGCGGTGAACTGGTCCCAGCGGAAGTCGGGTTCGTACCCGGCAAGGAGCAGGAAGGGCTGGCCGATCTCGTCCCGGGCCAGGTAGAGCCGGAGAGCCGGCGGCTGGTAGCCGGTGAGGTGGTCCTGATCGAAGTAGATGATCGGGCGGCGGGCCCGGTAGTCCAGAAGGAGGTCAGGGTGGAAGATGGCGATGACGGTGTGCTCTAGCGTTCCGAGCAGGTACTCCGTGAACTGGGACACCGCTCCCCCGGCATCCGCGAACCCCGTCAGACCCGCGACGAGGTGGAGCCCCTCCGGGACGTTCTCGGCGTCCGCGGTCAGCTCGTAGAGGTCACCAGGATCACGCATGTCGTTAACTCTAAACGTCAGAAACGGAGGCGGGGAGGAATCGACGCTCGGGCCGTGATGCCCAGAGCGAACACGGCCGCGGCGGACGATCCGCGTACCATCGGAAGATGACTGCTCCCCGTCTTACCCTGTCCCCAGCACCCGCCATCGAGTCGGATGCCGACGTCCTCATCGTCGGGGCGCTCCAATCGGGCGACACCGCAACGCTCTACGCCGACCCGGCCTTCGCCGGCCTCGCGGAGATTCTTTCCAGCCTCGACATCACCGGCGCCCGCGACCAGGTTGTCCGCCTGCCTGCATCGATCGGCAAAGCCCGCAGTATCGCCATTGTCGGCATCGGCACGGAAGCCACCGCGGACGCCCTGCGCCATGCCGCGGGATCCGCGGTTCGCCAGCTCACCGGCGTTGCCTCCGTCGCATTCGCCTTCCCGACCCTGACGGCGGAGGGGGCCGAGGCTGTACTCGAGGGCGCAGCGCTCGGTTCGTATTCGTTCACCGCCTACCGTCAGAATTCGCTGGCGGCCACGAAGCTGCCGGCTCAGGAGATCACGGTGCACACCGGCGTCGGCGCGGACGGCGCGGTCGACCGCGTGGACGCGATCACCGAGGCCGTCGGCCTGGTCAAGGACCTGGTCAACATGCCCCCGTCAGACCTGTATCCGGACTCGCTCGCTCGCCTCGCGGTCGAGGCGGCAACGGGCCTCCCGGTCACCGTGCGCGTGTGGGACGAGGAACAACTGGCCGCCGACGGTTTCGGCGGGATCGCCGGCGTCGGCCAGGGATCAACCCGACCGCCCCGGCTCGTCAAGGTCAGCTACTCACCGGAAGGCGCCACGCAGCACCTGGCGCTCGTCGGCAAGGGCATCACGTTCGACACCGGCGGACTCTCCCTGAAGCCGCCGGCGTCGATGGTGGGCATGAAGTACGACATGACGGGCGCGGCCACAGTGCTCGCCGTGACTCTGGCTGCGGCCCGGCTCGGCCTGGGCCTGCGCATCACCGCCTGGCTCTGCATCGCCGAGAACATGCCTTCCGGGTCGGCCATTCGCCCCAACGACGTTCTGCGCATCCGCGGTGGACGCACGGTCGAGGTACTGAACACGGATGCCGAGGGCCGCCTGGTCCTCGCCGACGGCCTCGTCGCGGCCGGAGAAGAAGGCCCGGACGCGATCGTGGACGTCGCGACCCTGACCGGCGCCGCCCTCGTCGCCCTCGGCACGCGGTACTACGCCGCCATGGGGCAGGACGCGCTCGTCGAGCGCGTGCTCGCCGCCGGCAAGTCGGTCGGCGAACTGATATGGCCGATGCCGCTCCCCGAGGAGCTGCGCGCCACTCTGAATTCCGACGTCGCAGACATCGCCAACGCCAAGATCGGCAGCAGCCACGGCGGAATGCTCCTGGCCGGAGTCTTCCTCCAGGAATTCATCGGCACCCGCGGAGTGGGCGAATCCGCGGAGACGATCCCGTGGGCGCACCTGGACATCGCGGGACCGGCACACAACACCGGCAGCGCGTGGGGCTTCACGAATGCCGGCCCGACCGGAATCTCGGTCAGGACACTGCTGCGCCTGGCCGAGGACTTTTCGCGCCCGTAGTACAGTCGAGTGGGCGAGAAAGCTCGCCCACTCTTCGCCTGCCCGGATGCGTCATCTCGCGTCGGGCGGATCGGGTTGTGATGCATAAGGGAGTATCTGGGTGTCGGAACAGAATTTTGACCTTGTCGTTCTCGGCGGCGGAAGCGGCGGTTACGCGGCTGCATTGCGCGCCGTTCAGCTGGGCCTCACGGTTGGTCTGATCGAAAAGGACAAGCTTGGGGGCACCTGCCTGCACGTCGGTTGCATCCCGACGAAGGCGCTGCTGCACTCGGCCGAGGTGGCCGACGTCAGCCGCGAGGCCGCCAAATACGGCGTCAAGACGCAGTTCGAGGGCATCGACATGCCCGCGGTGAACGCGTTCCGCAAAGGCATCGTGGCGTCCAAGTACAAGGGGCTGCAGGGACTGATCAAGTCGCGCGGCATCACCATGATCGAGGGCGAGGGCCGCCTGGTCTCACCGAACACCGTGCAGGTCGGCGCAGACACCATCGTGGGCAAGAACGTCATCCTGGCAACGGGCTCCTACTCGCGCTCTCTGCCGGGACTCGCCATCGGCGGCCGCGTCATGACCAGCGAGCAGGCGCTCGAACTCGACTTCGTTCCCCAGAAGGTCGCCATTCTCGGCGGCGGGGTCATCGGCGTCGAATTCGCCAGTGTGTGGAAGTCCTTCGGAGCGGACGTCACGGTCATCGAGGCGCTGCCCCACCTGGTTCCCAACGAGGAAGAGTCCATCTCCAAGCAGTTGGAGCGCGCGTTCCGCAAGCGCGGCATCGAGTACTCCCTCGGGGTCCGGTTCCAGAGCGTCACCCAGCACGAGAACGGCGTCGTCATCACCCTGGAAAACGGGACCGTCATCGAAGCGGAGATCCTCCTCGTCGCCGTCGGACGTGGCGCGGCGACTGCCGGACTCGGCTTCGAAGAGGTCGGCGTTGCCATGGATCGTGGCTTCGTCCTCACCGATGAGCGCCTCGCAACCAACATCCCGGGTGTCTTCGCCGTGGGCGACATCGTCCCCGGACTGCAGCTCGCGCACCGTGGATTCCAGCAGGGCATCTTCGTCGCGGAAGAAATCGCCGGACTGAATCCGATCGTCGTCGACGACCTGAACATCCCGAAGGTCACCTACTGCGACCCCGAGATTGCATCCATCGGCTACTCGGAAGCCAAGGCGGCCGAGAAGTTCGGCGCCGACCAGATCTCCACCGTTGAGTACAACCTGGGTGGAAACGGCAAGAGCTCGATTCTGGGCACTGCCGGTTCGATCAAGCTCGTCCGGGCCAAGGACGGCCCCATCATCGGTGTCCACATGATCGGCGCCCGGGTCGGCGAACTCATCGGCGAGGGTCAGCTGGTAGTGAACTGGGAGGCTTACCCGGAGGACATCGCCCCGTTCCTGCACGCGCACCCCACCCAGAACGAGGCACTCGGCGAGGCCTTCCTGGCCCTGGCCGGCAAGCCACTGCACGCGTAGCAGCCGAATCTCGGCATTCAGACTCTCAAACTCTAATTACAGACAAATGGCTTTGAAGGAGACAATCGCATGAGCGAATCCGTTAACCTCCCGGCACTCGGTGAGAGTGTCACAGAGGGTACGGTCACCCGCTGGCTGAAGAGCGTGGGAGACCGCGTCGAAGTCGACGAGCCGCTGCTGGAAGTTTCGACCGACAAGGTGGACACGGAAATTCCGTCCCCCATCGCCGGAGTGATCGAAGCGATCCTGGTCCAGGAAGACGAGACCGTCGAGGTCGGAACGCCCCTGGTCACCATCGGAGACGGCTCAGCCGCCGCTGCTCCTGCCGCGGTCCCCGTCGCCGAAGCGCCGGCCCTGGTCGAAGAACCGGCTCCCGCGGCAGAGCCTGCTCCGGTCGAAGCCCCGGCACCGGTGGAAGCATCTGCACCCGTGGAAGCGCCAGCCCCCGTGGAAGCACCGGCACCCGCAGCAGTACCAGCGCCCGCAGCAGCGCCGGTGTTCGCACCGACCCCCGTGTTCGCGCCGTCGCCCGTCGCCGCCCCGGCAGCGGCCCCTGCCGCTCCGCCGACGGCCGCGCCGGCAGCTGAGCCCGTCACGTCCCGCGGATCCCACGCGGGAACGTCCGGTTACGTCACCCCCATCGTCCGCAAGCTCGCGAACGAGGCCGGCGTCGACCTCTCCAGCGTTCAGGGCACCGGTGTCGGCGGCCGCATCCGCAAGGAAGACATCGTTCTGGCTCAGGCCAGTGCCACCACGGGCGCCGTCCCCGCTGCCGCACCGGCCGTCGAAGTATCCGCCCTGCGCGGCACGACGCAGCCGATGTCCCGCCTGCGGAAGGTCGTCGCCGAGCGCGCCGTCATCTCCATGCAGTCGTCGGCACAGCTGACCACCGTCGTCGAGGTCGACGTCACCCGCGTGGCGATTCTGCGGGACAAGGTCAAGGGCGAGTTCCACGCCAAGACCGGCAACAAGCTGTCCTTCCTGCCGTTCTTCGCTCTCGCTGCTGCCGAGGCGCTGCAGGCCAACCCGATCATCAACGCCACGATCGACGGCGACACGATTGTGTACCCGAGCCAGGAGAACATCAGCATCGCCGTCGACACCGAGCGCGGCCTGCTTACCCCGGTCGTTCGGAACGCCGGCGAACTGGACCTCGCCGGATTCGCCGCCCAGATCGCCGACCTGGCGCAGCGCACCCGCGACAACAAGCTGAAGCCGGACGAACTCTCGGGCGGTACGTTCACCCTGACCAACACCGGTTCGCGCGGCGCCCTCTTCGACACTCCGGTGGTCTTCCTGCCGCAGAGCGCCATCCTGGGCACCGGCGTCGTCTACAAGAAGCCGCTCGTCGTCACCACCGACGGGCTCGACGCCATCGCGATCCGCTCCACCGTGTTCCTGGCCCTGTCCTACGATCACCGCATCATCGACGGCGCTGACGCGTCACGCTTCCTCGTCACCATGAAGCAGCGTCTCGAAGCGGGAGCCTTCGAAGCCAACCTCGGGATCTAGTCCCCATCGACGGTTCTGACTAGTCGTCGAAGATCTCCCTGATCCGCCAGCCGGCCTCGCCCTTGACCACAAGGACCGAGGCCGGCTTTCGTTGTGCGTCGGTTGCTGTCAGCGTCACCAGCGCGACGTCTCCGGTTCGGTAGGCGAGCACTGGCGTCCACGATGCCAAACCGATCGCCGCGGCCGCGGCCCCTCCCTGCTGCGCAAGGTGAACCGTGTGAGAGTCGGCGGCCAGCGCCGAAGACTGGGCCTGTTCGGCGCCGTCCAGGCACGCAACGGATGCCGCAGAGAGACACCGGTCGCGCAGCCCCAGCAGCGCCTGGACGGCGGTCACCGGGTCGTCTCCGTTCACCGCGACCCGGTCCGAGGGCGTCAGAGCGGCCGCCGAAGCCGGCACACTCGCAGCGGGCACGACCGGGGGCCCCGGGGCCGACTCGCCCGGACGGGCACCCCTGGCGGGCCGGAGACCGGAAACGGCGACTCCGGCCACGAGAACCGCGACGACCACCCCGGCGAGTGCCGGGCCCCGCCGGGCGCGAAGCGCGGGCCGCAGCCAGGCCCAGAGCCGGACGCCTGCGCCGTTGTCACGGCCGGCGCCCCTGCCCAGGACCGCCAGAACGACGCCGGCTGCCGCCCGCACCGCTGATACGGGCCCGGCGAACCACGGACCGCCCCAGCCCGCGCTCGAAGACCGGTCGGTTCCACCGCCACCGGCCGTGGCGGGCGACGCCCCCGTGACCGGAGCGACGCTTCGAAGGCGCAGGACGGTGACCGCGCTGTCCGGGTCGTGGCCGGGTTCCGCCCCTGACCCCAGACACACCGGTCCGGCGTCGCTCCACGCGAAGAGGCGCCGCTCCAGGTCAGCCAGCCTGGTCGCGCCCGGAACCCGCGGAGCTGCGGCGGCGAACCATTCGGCCAGTTCCCGCGCAGCATGGGTCTGCTCCGGGTCAGGGCCCACCCGGTCCAGCACGATTCGCACCAGGTGGGAGAGACAGCCCGCGGCATCCTCGGTCAGCGCTCTACGGGCAGGACCCGGTTCCGGAAACGCCCGAAGCCCGCCGAGTCCCGCCAGCACGGGGCGACCGCGGGAGTCGAAGAGGATCACGGCCGGGGTCAGCCCGAGATGCACGAGGCCGATCGCCTGGAGCTCCGCCAGCGCGACCACGACGGGAGCCAGGATCGTGACCGCCTCTCCCGGCTCCACCCAGCGCCCGTCGGCGAGGTGACGGCCGAGGCTGCCGCCGGTCAGTAATTCGAGTACGAGGCACATTCGGCCGCCCGGGAGAGTCGCCACGTCCAGGAGCCCCGCGAGGCGCCCCGGGCTGGTCTCGGTCAGGGCTCGGATCTCCCGTTCGATCGACGCGTCGTCCGCTTCCGGCCGAAAGACTTTCAACGCGACAGTCCTGGTCGGGGCGGCCATCTCGCCCTCCGGCGGCTCCCCCGAAGCCGCCCAGGAGGGGGCAACGCCGGCGTAGATGTCAGCTCGCTCGCTGGAGGCAAGGCGACGGAGCACCCGGTAACCGGCGATCAGGGTGAGGCGGTCGCTCGAGTCTGGGCGGCTGCCGGCGGCGGTCAGGGGGTTCGCCCGAATCGGTTCCTCATGGCTCGTCATGGCCGAATGCTGCACCCGAACGGGCACCGGCGGCGCACCGGGCGGACCCCGGAGCGCAACCAGGTCCCGGCCGGTGTGGGGAGGACAAGCTGGCCTAGACTGGTCGCATGCTCGACTTTGTCGTCGCGGGGCTAAGCGCCAACTCCGTGCCGTATGTTGAGGGCCTAGAGCTCCAACGCGCAGTCCATCGTTCCGTCGTCTCCGGGGTGAGGCCGGACACCGTCATCTTCCTCGAACATCCCTCCGTGTACACCGCCGGCAAACGCACCGCTCCGGAGGAACGGCCCACGAACGGAACCCCCGTCATCGATGCTGACCGCGGCGGGAAGATCACCTGGCACGGCCCCGGGCAACTCGTGGGCTATCCGATCATGCGTCTTGCGGAGCCGGTCGACGTCGTCGGCTACGTGCGCCGACTCGAGGGAATTCTGATCGACGTCCTCTCCGACTTCGGCGTCGACGGCCGCCGGGTGGCGGGACGGTCCGGCGTCTGGGTCGGCCCCGATGGGCAGGAAGACAAGATCGCAGCCATCGGAATCCGAGTCGCGGAAGGAGTGACCATGCACGGCTTCGCCCTCAACTGCAGCAACTCGCTCGAGCCGTACAGCCGCATCATCGCCTGCGGCATCAAAGATGCCGGCATCACCACCATGTCACGAGTCCTCGGCCGCGAGGTGTCGACCTCGCAACTGGTCGCCCCCCTCACTGCCCGGTTCCAGGCGGAGCTGGCGGCGGCATCATGACCGCGGCACCTGAGGGGCGGAAGATGCTCCGCCTCGAGATCCGTAACATGGAAACGCCGATCGAGCGCAAGCCCGCCTGGATCAAGACGGTCGCCAAGATGGGACCCGAGTACCGCAAACTCCAGGACCTGGTCAAAGGCGAGAACCTGCACACCGTCTGCCAGGAGGCGGGCTGCCCGAACATCTTCGAGTGCTGGGAAGACCGTGAGGCCACGTTCCTGATCGGCGGATCGCAGTGCACGCGGCGCTGCGACTTCTGCCAGATCGACACCGGAAAACCCGCGGACTACGACACCGACGAGCCTCGCCGGGTGGCGGAATCCGTCGTCAAGATGAACCTCCGGTACGCGACCGTCACCGGCGTCGCCCGGGACGACCTTGCCGACGAGGGCTCCTGGCTCTACGCCGAGACCATCCGGAAGATCCATGCCCAAAGCCCGGGCACGGGGGTGGAAATCCTCGTCCCGGATTTCTCGGGGAACCCCGAATTCCTCGGTGAGGTCTTCTCCGCCCGGCCCGAAGTCTTCGGGCACAACGTGGAAACGGTCCCCCGGATCTTCAAGCGCATCCGCCCGGCCTTCCGCTACGACCGGTCGCTCGACGTTCTCAGCCAGGGCCGGAACGCCGGTCTGATCACCAAATCCAACCTCATCCTCGGCATGGGCGAGGAACGTCAGGAGATCAGCCAGGCACTACAGGACCTGCACGATGCAGGCACAGACATCGTCACGATCACGCAGTACCTGCGGCCGACTTCCCGCCACCTCCCCGTGGCGCGCTGGGTGAAGCCGGAGGAATTCGTTGAGCTGAAACAGGAGGCGGAGGCCATCGGCTTTCTCGGAGTTCTGTCCGGCCCCCTGGTCCGATCCTCCTACCGCGCCGGACGGCTCTGGGCCCAGTCGATGGTGGCGACCGGGCGCGAAGTCCCCCCGCAGCTTCGTCAGCTGGCGGATGCGTCCCTGGGCTTCGCGCAGGCCGTCTCATGACCTGGAAACGGTCACGATCCGGGCGAGTGACTCGGTAGTCTTGACCCATGGCACGCAGCAAGGACAAGACTCCCAAACCCCCCAAACAGCCTGGCCGCTTGAAGCAAATGTGGCAGGTGTTCCAGATGACGCGACGGTACGACTCGAAAATCGTGCTCCTCATGATCGCCTCGTTCGTGATCCCGGTCGCGATCAGCCTCGTCCTGGGATTCCTCCTGTCGCCCGGCAACGTGCTGACGATCATCCTCTGGGTGATCGCGGGGATCCTGGCCGGAGTCCTGGCAATGCTCATCATCCTGGGACGCCGGGCCGAGAAGGCGGCGTACTCGCAGATCGAGGGTCAGCCCGGCGCGGTCGGCGCTGTCCTGCGCTCCTCGCTGAAGCGCGGCTGGGTGGGCAGCGAGATGCCCGTCGCCGTCAACGGGAAGACCCAGGATGCCGTCTACCGGGCCGTCGGGCGTGGTGGAGTCGTCCTGATCAGCGAAGGACCGCGCACCCGCACGGCCCGGATGCTCGAAGAAGAACGCCGCATGGTCACGCGACTGGGCGGCAGCATCGCCGTCACCGTGATCTCGGTTGGACCTGACGCCGACGCCGTGCCGCTGCACAAGCTCGCCCGTCGCCTGACCAAAATCAAGCCGACCCTGACCAAGGCCGAAGTCCTCGCCGTGAACAACCGCCTCACTTCGATGACGAAGAAGCTGCCGATCCCCAAGGGTGTCGACCCGATGAAGGCGCGTCCGCAGCGCGGAAACTAGCTGCGAATCAGTACGGTGCCTGCCACCTTGTCGTGAAACCCGCGTTGGTCGGAGTCCCAGACCAGCGCAGGAAAGGCGAGGCCGAGCAGCACGGCACGAACGACCGGGCGCCAGAGCCCGACCCAGCCTCCGCGCAGCGAAACCACCCGGAGCCCTACGAGACGGTGTCCGATGCTTCCGCCGAGGGTCGGGATGAATACGATCTGCAAGGCCACGAAGACTCCGGTGACGACGAATCCGTTGTAGTCCAGGAACGTGTAGTCGAAGAGCGCGAACGCGGCGGCCATGGCCAGGACCTGGTCGATCGCGAGGGCTGCGATCCTTCGTCCCACCCGGCCGACCGACTGGCTGCCCTGGTCGGGCAAGCCCAGGCGCTCCCCCGGCCATTTGCTGGGAGGAAGCTGTCCGAAAGGGATCGATTTCGAGGAGGCTGCAGACACGCGATGAGTCTACCGACCAGCCTCGGCTGTAACATGTGTGAAACATAAGCGTCACTGCCGGGTAATCCCATCCCACTAGCCTCAATTGAGCCGCAGTGCGCGACTTTTTCAGAGATCAACTGTTCAGAGATCAACGCCCACGTCGTTTGGAGTAAAACCGCATGTTCCGCGATTCGTCAGAAGTGCTCAAATTCATCAAGGATACCGACGTCAAGTTCCTTGACATTCGTTTCACCGATTTGCCGGGTGTGCAGCAGCACTTCAACATCCCCGCGTCGACCGTCGATGAGGAGTTCTTCACGGTCGGCCAGATGTTCGATGGTTCCTCGATCCGCGGTTTCGCGTCGATCCACGAATCCGACATGCAGCTGATCCCCGACGTCACCACCGCCTACATCGACGCGTTCCGCACCGAGCGCACGCTCATCATGCTGTTCGACATCTACAACCCGCGCAACGGTGAGATCTACTCCAAGGACCCCCGCCAGGTCGCCAAGAAAGCCGAGAAGTACCTCGCCTCGACCGGCATCGCCGACACCGCCTTCTTCGCTCCCGAAGCCGAGTTCTACATCTTCGACGACGTGCGTTACGAAGTGAACCAGCACTCCAGCTTCTACTCCGTCGACTCCAGTGAAGGCGCCTGGAACTCGGGCAAGAAAGAAGTGGGCGGAAACCTCGCCAACAAGACGCCGTTCAAGGGCGGCTATTTCCCGGTCAGCCCCGTCGACCAGCACGCCGACCTCCGCGACGACATCTGCCTCAAGCTGATCGACGCCGGCCTCATCCTCGAGCGCAGCCACCACGAGGTGGGCACCGGCGGCCAGGGCGAGATCAACTACCGCTTCGACACCATGGTGCACGCGGCCGACGATTTGCTCAAGTTCAAGTACATCGTCAAGAACACCTCGGCCGAGTGGGGCAAGACCGCCACCTTCATGCCGAAGCCGCTGTTCGGCGACAACGGATCCGGCATGCACACCCACCAGTCCCTCTGGGCCGACGGCAAGCCGCTCTTCTACGACGAGGCCGGCTACGGCGGGCTGTCCGACGTGGCCCGCTGGTACATCGGCGGCCTGCTCAAGCACGCCCCGGCAGTGCTCGCCTTCACGAACCCGAGCGTGAATTCCTACCACCGCCTGGTCCCGGGCTTCGAAGCTCCGGTCAACCTGGTCTACTCGGCCGGAAACCGCTCCGCGTCGATCCGGATCCCGATCACCGGCACCAACCCGAAGGCCAAGCGCATCGAATTCCGCGCTCCGGATGCCTCGGGCAACCCGTACCTCGCCTTCGCCGCCCAGCTGATGGCCGGCCTGGACGGGATCAAGAACCGGATCGAACCGCACGAGCCGGTCGACAAGGACCTCTACGAGCTGCCGCCCGAAGAAGCGAAGAACATCCCGCAGGTTCCCGCTTCCCTCGAAGAGGCCCTCGTGGCCCTCGAGAACGACCACGACTTCCTGCTCGCCGGAAACGTGTTCACTCCCGAACTGATTGAAACCTGGATCGGCTACAAGCGGGAGATGGAAATCAAGCCGCTCGCCCAGCGCCCGCACCCGTTCGAGTTCGAGCTCTACTACGGCGTCTAAAACGCAGAACCGCCCGCAACCTGAAAGGACCGCACCCCCTCGGGGATGCGGTCCTTTCAGGTTCCGGGCCCGGCGCTCAGCCGCCGAAGGGGCCGGCCCGCTCCGCGGGCCCGTAGAACCTGCGCTCGAATACGGCGCGGGCCCGCCGCGTCAGGGACAGATACTCCTCTTCGAGCTGGTTGGCGGAGCCCGGCGGGTACTGCATCACCCGGGCGACCCCCTCGAGCTGAGCCCGGTCAGTCGGCAGCACATCGGACGTCTTGTTGGTCCACAGGGTGATGGCGGACCTGCATCGGGACGCGAACTTCCACGCCACCGTCAATGTCTCGGCATCCGCGTCGCTGACCAGGTCGGCGTCGGCCGCGGCGCGAAGGGCACCCAGCGTCGATGTCGTGCGCAACGCCGGGATGGCCGCCGCATGCTGCAGCTGCAGCAGCTGCACGAACCACTCCACGTCGCTCAGTGAGCCGCGTCCGAGTTTCAGGTGCCGGTTGGGGTCCGCCCCCTGGGGCAGCCTCTCGCTCTCCACCCGCGCCTTGATTCGCTTGACTTCCCGGACAGCCTGTTCGCTGATCGCGGCGGGATACCGGACCGAGTCGGCCACCGTCTCGAAGTCGGCGAGCAGCCGCGAATCGCCCGCCACTCCCCTGCCCCGGAGCAGAGCCTGCGCCTCCCAGGTGAGCGACCAACGGCGGTAGTACGCCTCGTAGGATTCGAGGGAGCGGGCCACGGAGCCGTTCTTGCCCTCCGGGCGCAGCCCGAGGTCGAGATCGAGGGGCAGCCGGTTGTCGTCGGTCAGCCGGGCCAATTCGCGCACGATGAACTTCGCCCGGTCGTGCGCGGCCTCGCCGGTCAGGGTCCCGGGCCGGAAGACGTACATCACGTCGGCGTCCGATCCGAAGCCCAGTTCGGCCCCGCCGAATCGTCCCATCCCGATCACGGCGAATTCGATCCCGTCAGCGGCCGACCCCTCCGGCGCGCCCCCCAGGGGCGTGCCCCGGATGGCGGCGAGAACCCCCTGGATGATGGTGGCGGTCACGTCGGTGAGTCCGGTCGCGAGGGCCTCGATACTGATCTGGCCCAGGACGGCCGAGGAAGCCAGTCGCAACATCTCCCGGCGCCGGGCCGTGCGCAGGATGGACGCGGCGGCATCGGGGCTCTCATGCCGGGCCAGCACGGCGCGCGCCTCCTCGTGGAGGGTCGCCACACTACGGGGGCGCAGGTCGTCTTCGTCCTCCAGCCAGGCCACCGACTCGGGGATCGTCTCGAGCAGCTCCCCGACGAACCGTGACGAGGACAACACCCGGGTCAGGCGTTCGGCCGCCCCGGACGAGTCGCGCAGCATACGCAGGAACCAGTAGGTCGTGCCGAGGCTGTCGCTCAAGCGGCGGAAGGCCAGCAGACCGTAATCCGGGTCGGCGCCCTCCGAGAACCACTGCAGCAGAACGGGCAGCAGATGCCGCTGGATCGCCGCCCGGCGGGACACACCGCCGGTGAGAGCGGCGATGTGGGCCAGGGCGCCCGCGGTGTTGCGGAAGCCGATGGCCGCCAGCCGGGCTTCAGCCTGCGCACTGGTCAGGTTGAGACCGTCGGCCGGGAGCGCGGCCACGGCGGAGAGCAATGGGCGGTAGAACAGTCGTTCGTGCAGTCCCCGGACTCGATGCTTGACCTGGGCCCACCGGTCGGTGAGCTGTGCGGCGTTCGGTGCGAGACCCGTGGCCCGGGCCAGCACGCGCAGACTCGCCTCATCGCGGGGCACGAGATGGGTGCGGCGCAACTTCTCCAGCTGCAGCCGATGTTCCATCAGGCGCAGGATCCGGTAGTCCTGCGCGAACTCGGCCGCCTCAGCCCGTCCCACGTAGCCGCTGTCCACCAGCGCCGTCAGAGCGGGGAGGGTTCCGGCCTGACGCACGTCCGGGTCGGTCTGCCCGTGCACCAGCTGCAGCAACTGCACGGTGAACTCAATATCGCGCAGTCCTCCGGGGCCGAGCTTGAGTTGCACGGCAACTTCGTCGTCCGGGATGTTCTTTGTCACCCGTTCACGCATCCGCTGCACGGAATCGACGAAGTTCTCCCGGCTGGCGCTGGTCCACACCTTCGGGGCCACCGCCTCGACGTAACGGCCGCCGAGGCCGAGATCGCCCGCCAGCGGGCGAGCCTTGAGCAGCGCCTGGAATTCCCAGCTCTTGGCCCACCGGTCGTAGTACGCCAGGTGAGACTCGAGGGAGCGGACGAGTGCTCCGGATTTTCCTTCCGGACGGAGGTTCGGGTCTACCTCCCAGAGTTCGGGCTCGAGCGACGGCTGGTTCAGGCCCCG
Source organism: Cryobacterium sp. TMT4-10 (assembly GCF_004403275.1). Classification (NCBI taxonomy): domain Bacteria; kingdom Bacillati; phylum Actinomycetota; class Actinomycetes; order Micrococcales; family Microbacteriaceae; genus Cryobacterium; species Cryobacterium sp. TMT4-10. The sequence goes on along the minus strand of NZ_SOGU01000046.1, from coordinate 5,451 downwards.
CATCACGAGGATGGCGAGCCGGGTGGCGATGTCGACGGCCCGCGGCGACTCCAGCCCCGCCTCGGGGTCACCCTCAGCGACGAAGATCACGTCCACATCGCTCACGTAGTTCAGTTCGCCGGCTCCGGCCTTGCCCATGCCGATGATGGCCAGCCGGGTGGCCCGAACCTCGTCCGCCGGGAACACGCCGCGGGCGGGGGCGAGACCGCTGGACATGCTGCGCGCGACGGCCAGGGACGCTTCCAGGGCGGCAGCCGCGAGGTCGGCGAGGGTGCGTGCGATCCCGTCGAGCCCCGCGACGGGATCGGCCTGCTCCAGGTCGAAGGCGGCCAACTCGGCCAGCCGGCGGCGGTAGCGAACCCGCAGCGCCACCCACCCGTCGTCGTCGACGAGGGTGGCGAAGCCATCATGGCTGCCGACGGAGTCCAGCAGGTCGGCGGTCAGTTCGGACGCACCCGGCAACCTCGCCAGGGGCCTGGCGAGGACCGCGAGCTCCTCCGGGCGTCGCAGGAAGAACTCAGCCAGGCCGCTCGAGGCCCCGAGGACGCGCACCAGCCTCAACGCCGAGTCGGCGTGGCCGAGGATGGCATGCGACTCGTCCGGCGACTGGCGCAGGAGCTCGACCAGGGAACCGAGGGCGGCGTCCGGGTTCGCTGTCCTGGTCAGAAGGGGCAGCAGCACTGTCGGCTCCGGACCGCCCAGTTCGCCTACCTCCATGAGCCGCAGGCGCACCTCGCTCAGCTCGACGAAACCCACCCGAGCAAGCTCGGTGAGAGTGAGTATTTCCCGCGCCATGAGTTCCGTTCCCGGGGCGGCTAGAGCATCTCGAGGTTCTTGTCGAGCTCGAACGGGGTCACCTGGGAGCGGTATTCCTTCCACTCCTGGCGCTTGTTGAGCAACACGTAGTTGAAGACGTGCTCTCCGAGCGTTTCGGCGACGAGCTCGGACTCCTCCATGAACTGGATCGCGTGGTCAAGGCTGGCGGGCAATTGACGATAACCCAGCGCGCGACGCTCGGTGTCGCTGAGCCCCCAGACGTTGTCCTCGGCCTCGGGAGGCAACTCGTAGCCCTCCTCGATACCCTTGAGGCCGGCGGCCAGCATCAGCGAATACGCCAGGTACGGGTTCGCGGCCGAGTCGATGGCGCGGTACTCGACGCGGGCGCTCTGGCCCTTGTTGGGCTTGTACAACGGAACCCTGATCAGGGCGGAACGGTTGTTGTGCCCCCAGCAGACGAAACTGGGAGCTTCGTCGCCGCCCCACAGCCGTTTGTAGGAATTGACGAACTGGTTCGTCACCGCGGTGATCTCCGGGGCGTGCTTGAGCAGTCCGGCAATGAACTGACGGCCGGTCTTGGAGAGCTGGTACTGCGCACCGGCCTCGTAGAACGCGTTGGTGTCGCCCTCGAACAGGGACAGGTGCGTGTGCATACCCGATCCGGGGTGCTCCGACATGGGCTTGGGCATGAACGTGGCGTACACGCCCTGCTCGATGGCGACTTCCTTGATCACGGTGCGGAAGGTCATGATGTTGTCGGCCGTCGTGAGGGCATCCGCGTAGCGCAGGTCGATCTCGTTCTGACCGGGACCCGCCTCGTGGTGGCTGAACTCCACCGAGATGCCGAGGTCTTCGAGCATCCGCACCGACCGGCGACGGAAGTCGTGGGCTGTGCCGCCGGGGACGTTGTCGAAGTAGCCGGCCGAATCCACCGGGACCGGTCCGTTCTTGCCGTACTTCGACGACTTGAGCAGGTAGAACTCGATCTCGGGATGCGTGTAGAAGGTGAATCCGCGATCGGCGGCCTTCGCCAGGGTCCGCTTGAGCACGTTTCGCGGGTCGGCGACCGCCGGCTGACCGTCGGGAGTCATGATGTCGCAGAACATGCGGGCGGTGGGATCGATCTCACCACGCCAGGGCAGGATCTGGAAGGTGGTGGGGTCGGGATGAGCGAGCACGTCCGCCTCGAACGAGCGGGTGAGGCCTTCGATGGCGGAGCCGTCAAAACCGAGGCCCTCAGCGAAGGCACCCTCCACCTCGGCAGGCGCGATGGCCACCGATTTGAGTGTGCCGACAACGTCCGTGAACCAGAGTCGGATGAACTTGATGCCCCGCTCCTCGATGGTCCGGAGAACGAAGTCGCGCTGCTTGTCCATTCACGCCCTTTCTTGTTGTTACCTAGGCTACTGGCTGGCGCCGAAACTCGGGCGAAACTGGGCGCCAGTCGGCGGATTACACCCTGACTACACTGGACCCATGCCAGAGTCGACCGTTCCCGAAGTGCCCGCCGCCGCCCGCGAGCTGAACCCGTTCGCGCCCGTGCCGCCCGGGCCCAAGCGGGTGCGCACCCGCCATTTTCACAATGCCAAACAGCAGGGCATCCCGATCACCGGGCTGACCAGCTATGACATGCTCACCGCCCAGATCTTCGACCAGGCCGGGATCGACTTCCTGCTCGTCGGGGACTCGGCCGGCAACAACGTGTTCGGCTACGAGAGCACCCTGCCCGTCACCGTCGACGAGCTGATCCCCCTCACCCGGGCCGTCTCGCGGGCGGTCACCCGAGCCCTCGTCATCGCCGACATGCCATTCGGATCGTATGAGACCGGCCAATCCGAGGCTCTGCACACGGCCGTGCGCTTCATGAAAGAGGCGCAGGCCCATGCGGTCAAGCTCGAGGGCGGCGTGCGCAGTCGCAAGCAGATCAAACGCATCGTGACGTCGGGGATTCCCGTGATGGGTCACATCGGCTTCACCCCGCAGAGCGAGCACGGGCTGGGCGGCCACATCATTCAGGGGCGGGGCGCGGCCGCCGACCAGCTGATCGAGGACGCTCTCGCGGTGCAGGATGCCGGCGCCTTCGCCGTTGTGCTCGAAATGGTGCCGGCTACGGTGGCCGCACTGGTGACCGCCCGGCTCGAGATCCCCACCATCGGGGTCGGCGCGGGCCCGGACGTCGACGGACAATTGATGGTCTGGACTGATTTCGCGGGCCTTACCGAGGGCCGCGTGCCCCGGTTCGTGCGCCAGTACGCGAACATGCGCAGCGTGCTGACGGATGCTGTGCACCAGTTCAAGGAAGACGTCGACTCCGGCGCCTATCCCGGCCCCGAGCACAGCTACGAGTAGGGCCGGTCAGCGGTCCTAGCGGTCGTTTGCCGCTTCTTCCTCGGCCCATTTGGCGCTGTTCGCGCGCAGTTTCTCCAGCGCGTGAGCGGCCTCGTCACGTGTTGCGAACGGCCCGACGCGCTCCTTGGAGGTGGACTGCATACCCTCCTCGACCGCTCCCGTGCGCATGTTGTACCAGAACTGGTGTTCAGTGTCTTCGGACATAAGCTGATCCTATGCCCAAGGATTCTGCCGGTCACCTGTTGCCGGGAACGGTCTCCCCGTTCCGCCCCGTTCCGCGCCACATCCCACGACCGGAGTACGTCGGCCGTGAGATGCCGGCGCCGTTCACCGGATCGGACGTGTACTCTCCGGACAAGATCGAGCTGATCCGCGAATCGGGCCGGATCGCGGCGCAGGCGATCGAAGCCGTGGGACGGGCCGTCCGCCCGGGCGTCACGACGGACGAACTCGACCGGATCGGCCACGACTTCATCATCCAACACGACGCCTACCCGTCGACCCTGGGCTACCGCGGCTACCCCAAGTCGCTGTGCAGTTCGGTGAACGAGGTGATCTGCCATGGCATCCCCGACGACACCGTTCTCGAGAACGGGGACATCGTAAACATCGACATCACTGCCTTCAAGAACGGGGTGCACGGCGACACGAACGTCACGTTCATCGTCGGCGAGGCCGGCGACGAGGTGAGGCTGCTGGTCGAGCGTACCCGGGAGGCCCTCGCCCGGGGCATCAAGGCCGTCGCACCGGGCAGGCAGGTCAACGTCATCGGTCGCACGATCGAGTCCTATGCGAAGCGTTTCAACTATGGCGTGGTGCGCGACTTCACCGGCCACGGGGTCGGAGAGTCCTTCCACTCCGGGCTGATCATCCCGCACTACGACTCCGCCCCCGTTTACGACACCGTGATGGAGGTCGGCATGGTCTTCACGATCGAACCGATGCTCACCCTCGGCGGATCCGACTGGGACATGTGGGCCGACGACTGGACCGTGACGACGAAAGACAAGAGCATCACGGCCCAGTTCGAACACACCCTCGTCGTGACCGAGCACGGCGCCGAAATTCTCACCCTCCCGTAAACGGTAGGTTTTGACTATGAGTTCAACCACGGCCATCGGCATTGATATTGGCGGCACCGGAATCAAGGGAGCGGTGGTCGACCTGGTCACCGGTCAATTTCTGTCCGATCGGGTGAAACTCCCCACCCCCAAGGGGGGACGCCCGGTGGACATCGTCGAGTCCACGCGCGCCCTCCTCGCCACGGTCTCCTCCGTGGCGGGCGCCTCCGCACTGCCGGTCGGGATCTGCTTCCCCGCCATCGTGAAGAACGGGCACACCATGTCCGCCGCCAATGTCTCGGACAAGTGGATCGGCCTCGCCGCCGAGAAGCTGTTCCAGAAGAGCCTGGGGCAGCCGATCCACTTCGTCAACGACGCCGATGCCGCGGGGTACGCGGAATCCGAGTTCGGCGCGGCCAAGGGCGTGCGGGGAGTGGTCCTGATGACCACCCTCGGCACCGGGATCGGAACGGCCCTGATCAACGACGGCGTGCTCGTGCCGAACACCGAGCTCGGTCACCTCCAGATCGACGGCGTCGACCACGAGACGCGCGCGGCATTCTCTGCCAAGGAGCGCGAACACCTGAGCTGGGATAAGTGGGCCTCCCGCCTGCAGAAGTACTACTCGACCCTGGAGGCCCTGTTCTCCCCCGACCTGTTCATCGTCGGCGGCGGCGTGTCCAAGCACCATCAGGACTTCCTGCCGCTTCTGAAGCTGAAGACCCCGATCATCCCGGCCGTCCACCGCAACAATGCCGGAATCCTGGGGGCAGCTGCCCTCGCCGTCAAGAACCTGAACTGACCCGTCCACATGGCGCCGCCACTCACTGACCTCCCGGTCCTTGAGCCGGCCGACCGCCAGGAATGGCGGGCCTGGCTCCAGACCCACCATGCAGAGAGCCGCGGCGTGTGGCTGGCCATCGGGAAGAAGGGAAACTCCGTCACCGAGCTCTCCTACGAGGCTGCGGTGGAAGAGGCCCTGTGCTTCGGCTGGATTGACAGTGTGGTCAATCGCCTCGGTGGCGACCGGTACAAACAGCTAATGACGCCCCGCAAGCGGGGAAGCGCCTGGGCGCCCAGCAACAGGGAACGGTGGGGCCGCCTGGTGGCGCAGGGACGGGTCGCCCCGGCCGGCCGTGCAGCCGTTGAGGCCGCGCAGGCAGACGGTGACGGCGCTCAGCGAAATTCCCCAGTCCTGCTCATCGAAGCTCCCCAGGTCGCGGGGATAGATTAGCGGAAGTTTGTGCCCGTTGTCACGCGGCGG
>NZ_SOGU01000079.1:0-40342 GCF_004403275.1 Cryobacterium sp. TMT4-10 | reverse complement strand
GGGCTGCGGGCGGGCGCGGACTGCGGGCGGGCGCGGACTGCGGGCGGGCGCGGACTGCGGGCGGGCGCGGACTGCGGGCGCGAGCAACGCAACGGATGCCGCAGCAGCAGCGGGTCGTTCGGTGGCGCCGGGTCCGGGCATCCGTTTGCCACGCTCCTGAACCAATTCGACGGAGATTTTGCCCGAAACTGCCGGTTTCGGGCTCAAACCCGCTTTCAAGAGCAAAATGTCCGTCGAATTCGCACGGAGCCGGGGGCGGTTGAGGGGCGAGTGAGGGGCAGGTCAGGTGAGGGGCAGGGCCACGCGGAAGCGGGTGAAGCCGGGGCGGCTCTCGACCGAGACGTCGCCGTGGTGCGCGGCCACGACGGCCTGGGCGATGGCCAGACCGAGGCCGGTGCTGCCGGTGCCGCGGAAGCGGGAGCTGTCGCCGCGGGCGAAACGCTCGAACAGGGTGGACCGGAGGTTCTCGGGGATGCCGGGGCCGTCATCCGTCACCGTCACGACCGCAAGGTCGTCTGCCACCGAGAGAGCCACTTCGACCGTGGTTTCGGGCGGCGTGTGGATGCGGGCGTTGGCCAGCAGGTTCGCGAAGACCTGGTGCAGCCGGGCGGCATCGCCGGCGATCTGCACCGGTTCGTCCGGCAGGTCCAGGTTCAGCACCCGGTCCCGTCCGGCGGCGTGCGCGTCGCTGACGACGTCCACGAGCAGGCTGGTCAGGTCGACCGGGCCGTGCTCGAGCTCCCGGCCCTCGTCGAGCCGGGCCAGGAGGAGCAGGTCCTCGACCAGGCCGGTCATCCGCACGGACTCGGACTCGATCCGGTCCAGGGCGTGCACGGTATCCGCCGGCAGCTCCTGGCCGGAGCGCCGGGTCAGTTCCGCGTAGCCCCGGATCGAGGCGAGCGGGGTGCGCAACTCGTGGCTGGCGTCGGCGACGAACTGGCGCACCTTTCGCTCACTGGCCTGCCGGGTCTCCAGCGCGACGTCGACGTGGTCGAGCATGCGGTTCAGGGCCGCCCCCACCTGACCGACCTCCGTGCGCGGGTCGGTGTCGGCGGCGGGCACCCGCTCGACCAGGGAGACCTCGCCGTGATCCAGCGGCAGCTCGGACACGCGCGTGGCCGTCTGGGTCACGCGGGCCAGCGGCCGCAGGGCCAGCCGCACGATCAGGGTGGCCAGAACGGCGACGATGAGGATGCCGACCAGGGACACCACCGCGACGATGATGCCCAGCTGGGCGACCGTGTTCTGCACTCCGGCCAGGGGCAGGCCGACCAGGTAGAGGGTGCCGTTGCGGTTCGTGTCCGCCCGGATCCGGTAGCTGCCGGCGTCACCGCCGAGGTCGACCGTGACGGCGGTTTTCTCCTGCATCTGATCGGCCAGGAGCTTGACCTGCCCGGCGGTAAGCGCGATGATCGCGCCGCTCTCCTCCTCGGTGTACCCGGCCGTGATGGTCGAGCCGTCGAAGACCAGCGCGAGGGTGCCGGACTGCTGGGCCGGGCCGCTCAAAATCATTTCCGCCGTCGGCGTGAACGCGGGGGCCTCGTCGTCCGAATCCCGGCGGCCGTCGATGACCACGCCGGAGCGCTCGGAGGCTGAACGCAGCTGCTGGTCGAGCCCGTCGATCAGGGACGCGCGCAGAATGGCGACACTGACCAGGCCGATGGCGATGCTGACCAGCGTGAGGAGGCCGACGACCGCGAGCACGAGCCGGCGGCGGAGCGTCCAGGGCGCGCGGGATCGCCGCGCCCTCGTGCTCGTCATCACGCTGTCTTCAGCATGTAGCCGGCACCGCGCACGGTGTGGATCATCGGCTCACGCCCGGCATCGACCTTCTTGCGCAGATAGGAGATATAGATCTCGACGACGGAGGATTTTCCGCCGAAGTCGTAGCTCCAGACCCGGTCCAGGATCTGCGCCTTACTCAGCACCCGCCGGGGATTGCGCATCAGGAAACGCAGCAATTCGAACTCCGTGGCCGTGAGTTCGATCGCGTCTCCCCCGCGGGACACCTCGTAGCTGTCCTCATCGAGGGTGAGGTCGCCGACCGAGATCCGGGGGTCGTTGGAGTCCGCCACGGCGAGGGTGGAACGGCGGATGAGTCCGCGGAGCCGGGCCACCACCTCCTCCAGGCTGAACGGCTTGGTGACGTAGTCGTCGCCGCCGGCCGTCAGGCCCTTGAGCCGGTCGTCGAGGGAGTCCTTGGCGGTGAGGAAGAGGACGGGGGTTTCGTTGCCGTCCGCGCGGACCCGCTGCAGCACCTGCAGCCCGTCGATGTCGGGCAGCATGATGTCGAGCACGATCGCATCCGGCCTGAATTCCCGGGCGATCGTGAGAGCCTGGCGCCCCTCGGCGGCGGTGCGCACCTCCCAGCCCTCGTAGCGGAGCGCCATCGAGAGCAGATCCGTGAGCGTGGGCTCGTCGTCGACCACCAGGACCCGGATCGGGCTGCCATCCGCTTTGTGGAGGCGCGGTCCACGAACCGCCCGATCATTCTCACGAGTGCTCATATTCTCAGTATTCGGAGTTTTCTATGAGAAACCTATGTGCGCCCTCTGGTGCCGCTGTGAAAAGAGTGATCGCGCCCCTCTCAGCGTTTTCACAGGATGGCGATACCCCCGGAATAGACCGCCTCCCTAGCTTCAGACCGGGAGGCCGGACGGCCCCCGGAACTGGAGACTCATGTTTGTCACTTACCTGCGGTGGGAGCTTGCGGGCCGCCGCAAGCAGACCGCGATCGTCGCGATCGGCATGGCGCTGGCCATCGCCCTGGTCATCATCGTGAACGCGGTGTCCAGCGGCGTGCAACTCGCCCAGGCGACCGTGCTCGGCTCGGTCTACGGCGTGGGCACGGACATCACGGTCAACCTAACCCCGACGGCCCCCGCCGAAGGGGATGCCGCCGGCGGGCCACAGAAGTTCGACTTCGGGGCCGCGGACGGCACGACCGCCGACGGAACGACATCCGTCAGCCAGGCCAGGCTCAGCGCCGGCTGGGGCACCTTCACCTTCGACCAGGCCGCGCTCGGCACGGTCAGCGCGGTCGACAACGTCTCCGCCGCTGCCGCGACCCTGTCCCTCAACAACACGACCTTCAACGGGGCCCTGCCCGGCTCCCAGACGCAGGGCACCCCGCCGGCTGGCGGCGCCACTCCGCCCGACGGCGGTCCGGACGGCGCCGGCGGCAGCTCCTTCAATGTCGACTCCTTTTCCGTGCTGGGTCTGGACCCGGCCGATGAGGCCGTCGGCCCGCTCTCCGCGGTCACCCTCACCGACGGTCGCTCCCTGACCAGCACGGATGCCTGCGCGAACGTCACCGTCCTCGACTCCAGCTACGCCACGACCGCGTCCCTGGCCACGGGTGACACCGTCAGCATCGCCGGCACCGACTTCACCGTCGTCGGCCTCGTCACCGCCGCCACCGCCGACGCCGACACCGCCGCGAACGTCTACATCCCGCTGGACGTGGCCCAGACCCTCTCCGGCCTGACCGGGCAGATCTCCACCGTCTACGTGCAGGCGGCCTCGTCGACGGACATCGCCCAGGTGCAGGCCGACATCGAGAAGGCGCTCCCGCCGCCGCGGTCGACACCCAGGCCGACCTCGCATCCAGCGTCTCCGGGTCGCTCGCCAGCGCCTTCGACCTGGTGAAGAACCTCGGTCTGTGGCTGTCGCTGATCGTGCTGGCGGCGGCGGCGTTCCTGATCGCCATCCTGTCCACCATCTCCGGCGTCACCCGGCGCACCCGTGAATTCGGCACGCTCAAGGCCATCGGCTGGTCCAACGGCAAGATCGTGCGCCAGGTCGCGGACGAATCGCTCGTGCAGGGCCCGCTCGGCGGTGCCGCGGGCATCGCCATCGGTCTGCTCGGCATCCTCGTGATCAACCTGGTCGCCCCGACCCTGACCGCGGGAGCCACCAGCGTGGCCGCGGCCGGTCCCGGCGCCGGCTTCGGTGCCGGTGGACCCGGCGGGGCCGGGCCCGGCTTCGGCGGCGCAGCCCAGGCGGCCGCCACCTCCGACATCGTGCTGAGCGCTCCGGTGACGGCCTCGGTCATCCTGCTGGCGGTCGGCCTGGCCGTTCTGGGCGGGCTGCTGGCCGGCGTGATCGGCGGCTGGCGCGCGTCCCGGCTCCGCCCAGCGGAGGCCCTCCGCAGCATCGCCTGACCACTGCCCGCTTCCGGCTGCGACCGCGGCATCACCTCCGACATCCGCATCAGAATCCCGTCACTTTTTCTTCAGAAGGAACACCACATGTATGAACTATCGAACGTCACCAAGACCTACGAGCAGGGCAAGCGCACGGTGACCGCGCTCAGCGACGTCACCCTGTCGATCCCGGACGGCCAGATGGTGGCCATCCAGGGGCCGACCGGCGGCGGCAAGTCCACCCTGCTGCAGATGCTGGGGGCCCTGGACCGGCCCACCGAGGGAACCATCGAACTCGGTGAGGCGAACCTGTCGAAACTCGGCGACGGCAAGCTCGGGCGGATCCGGGCGAGGGAGATCAGCTTCGTCTTTCAGAGCTTCAACCTGATCCCCACCCTCAGCGCGCAGGATAACGTGGAGACCGCCCTCGCGCTGCTCGGGGTGAGGAGCACGCTCCGGAAGGAGCGGGCGGCCGCTGCGCTCGCATCCGTGGGCCTCGGCGACCGGCTCGGCCACCTCCCCACGGAGCTCTCCGGCCGCCAGCGGCAGAGGGTGGCGATCGCCCGGGCCCTGGTCAAGGAGCCGACCGTGCTCCTGGCCGACGAACCCACCGGCAACCTCGACGAGGAAACCCGCGACGAGATCATGGACCTGCTCGAGGGCCTCTGGCAGGCGCAGGGCCTGACCCTGATCGTGGTCACCCACGACACGGCCGTGGCCCGGCGGGCGCGGCGCCGCCTACTGATCAAGAAGGGCGTGTTGACCGAGGGGGCGTAGCGCGCGGGCCGGGCCGGCCTGTGGCGGCCCGGGTTCGGGTTCGCGGGAGCGAGCAGGCAGAATGGAGACGTGACGGATCAGATGCTCTCCCTGTTCGACGAGGAGCAGCATCCGTCACTTCCCGGCGCCCTGCCGGCCCTCCCTCTGACGCTTCCGCCGGCGTTCCCCCCGGCCGTCGCGCCGCACCTGCGGCGGATCGTCGCCGATTCCACCGACCGGGTGGCGTGGCTGCGGGCCCGCGCGCAGGGCATCACGGCCACGGATGTCGCCAAGCTCGCCACCCCGAAATCCCTGCCGAACGCCGTCTACGACAAAGTCAACGGCAGCAGCTTCAACGGCAACACGTTCACCGACCACGGCCGCGCCCGGGAACCGGAGATCGCGGCCTGGGTGCAGGAGCGCTACGGCATCGAGCCCAGCACTGCCCTCTTCCATGCGGCAGACCACAGGCGGCACCTGGCCACCCCCGACGGGGTCGGCACCGGATCGGGCACCGGTGCGGGCGGCCTCGAACTGGCCGAAATCAAGACGACGAGCAAGGCGTGGCGCAGCATCCCGCGCTCGTATTTGCGCCAGGTCTGGTGGCAGCAGTACGTGCTGGGCGCCGAGCGCACCCTGCTCGTCTGGGAGCAGCACAAGGATTTCGTGCCGATGAACCCGGAGCCCGAGTGCAAGTGGATCGAGCGGGACGAAGAACAGATCGCGATCCTGGTCGGCTACGCGAACGACCTGATCGCACTGCTCAACCAGCAGGCCACGCGGAACCAATAGCCACCGCCGGACGACAGGCCGGGAGAGCCGCCTGGTCGGGGGGGAAACAGGCGGCTCTCCAGCGCCGCTGTCGCGGCCGTGAAGGAACGGAATCGATCGTGCCGCTTCGGGTGCGGCGCGATTCACTCCTGACAAGTGAGTGGCGGCGAGCTGCCTGAGCAGTCCGGGCCGGTCCCCCTTTGTGAGGACAGACTACGTCCACGGGCACCCGGGAATCCAGTCCTCGCAGCCACTGCACAGGGTTCTGCCCACCCCCAGAGAGAGGCACACCCGCCAGGCCACCGAGGTGGGCACGCCGAGGGAGAATGGACAGATGGAATACGCCACGATTCTGCCACCGACCATGCACGCCCTCGTGATCGACCGGCCCGGCGAGGCCGGCGAGCTTCACCTGGCCGAGGTTCCCGCGCCGATCGCCGTGCTCGATGAGCTGATCGTGCGGGTGATCGCCGCCGGAATCAACCCGATCGACGCGAAGACCCGGGCCGGAAAGGGCGTCTCCGCGGCCATCACCGGCTACCCGGCGGTGCTCGGCAACGACTTCAGCGGCATCGTGGTCAGCGCTCCCTACGAACACTTCCCCCTGCAGCCGGGGGACGAGGTGTACGGCATGGCCCGGGTGCCCCGCACCACCGGCAGCTACGCCGAATACCTGCCTGTCTCGGCGCTGAGCGTCACCCGCAAGCCGGCACGGCTCAGTCATGCCGAGGCCGCCGCGGTGCCGGTCGCCGCGCTCACGGCGTGGGGAATGGTCGTGGAGCTGGCCGAGACCGTCCCCGGGCAACGGATGCTCATCCACGCCGGCAGCGGCGGGGTCGGCCACTTCGCCGTGCAGTTCGCCAAGGCCTTCGGCGCGCACGTGACCGCCACCGGGTCCACCCGTAACCTGGAGTTCCTGCGGGAGCTCGGCGCGGACGAGGTCATCGACTACACGACGACGCGTTTCGACGAGGTGGTCTCCGGCCTGGACTCCGTGATCGACCTCATCGGCAACGTGCACGACAACACGGGAACCCGGTCGCTATCCATGCTGCGGCCCGGCGGCATCCTGGTGAACGCGCCGACCGGGAGCTGGCCGACCATGGCCGCGGAGGCCGCGGCGGCCGGCATCCGGGCCACCGGTTACAAGGTCGCCGCCTCCGGCCGCACCCTGGACTTCATCACCGAACTCATCGACGACGGCATCGTGCGGGTGCACGTGGACCGGGTGTTCGACCTGGCCGACGGCGCCGCAGCGCACCGGCTGCTCGAGACCGGCCACACCCGCGGCAAGATCGTGCTGCGGGTCGCGGACGCCGCCGAGACGTCCGAGATGTCCGAGACGTCCGAGACGTCCGAGGCTTCCACCACTTCCGCACCCGCCGGGCCTCGCCCGTGAGCGGCGACGGCCCGTCCCTGGTCTGGTTCCGCGACGATCTGCGCCTCGCGGACAACCCCGCTCTGCAGGCCGCCCTCGAGCGCGGCGAGCCGATCGTGGCCGTGTACGTGCTGGACGAGGAGTCCGCCGGCGTGCGACCGCTCGGCGGCGCGGCCCGGTGGTGGCTTCACGGGAGCCTTCTCTCGCTGGCCGACTCGCTGGAACGCCTCGGCGGCCGGCTGACTCTGCGCCGGGGACCGGCCGAGCGCGTGATCGGCGAGCTGGCGGCATCCGTCGGCGCCGGCGCCGCGTTCTGGAACCGACGCTACGGCCGGGCCGAGCGCGAGGTGGACACCCGGATCAAGGCCGGCCTGCTGGCAGCCGGAACCGAGACCCGCAGCTTCGCGGGCTCGCTCCTGTTCGAACCGTGGACGATCCAGACCGGCCAGGGCGGGTCATACTCGGTCTTCACCCCGTTCTGGCGGGCTTGCACGGCCGGCCCGCCGCCCCGCGCGCCGTACCCCGCGCCGGAGGCGATCCCCGGACTCGCGGCCGACGTCCCCTCCGACGCCCTCGAGGACTGGGCGCTGCTGCCGACCCGGCCAGACTGGGCCGGCGGACTGAGGGAAGCCTGGCAGCCGGGCGAAGAGTCCGCGCACCGCCTGCTCGATACTTTTCTCCGGGACTCGCTCCCCCGCTACGGCGCCGAGCGCGACCAGCCGGCCCAGGCCGTTACCTCGCGCCTGTCGCCCCACCTCCGCTGGGGCGAGATCAGCCCATTCCAAATCTGGCATGCGACCGAATGGGCCCGGACCGGCCTGACCGGGAACGCCCAGTCCAGCGCGACGCGTTTTCTCACCGAGGTCGGCTGGCGCGAGTTCAGCTACCACGTGCTCTTCAACGCCCCCGACCTCGCGACCGAGAACCTGCGGCCCGAGTTCGACGCCTTCCCCTGGCCCTCGCTGGACGAGCGCGCGCTGGCGCGCTGGCAGCAGGGCCGCACCGGCATCCCCCTCGTCGACGCCGGGATGCGCGAACTGTGGCGCACCGGCAGCATGCACAACCGTGTGCGCATGGTGGCGGCGTCGTTCCTGATCAAGAACCTCCTGATCGACTGGCGCCTCGGCGAACAGTGGTTCTGGGACACCCTCGTCGACGCCGACGCGGCCAGCAACCCGTTCGGCTGGCAGTGGGTGGCCGGGTCGGGCGCCGACGCCGCACCCTATTTCCGGGTCTTCAACCCCGAGCTGCAGGCGAAGAAGTTCGATCCCCACGGGGAATACATCCGTCAGAACGTGCCCGAATACGGCACGGATGCCTACCCCGCCCCGATCGTCGACCTCGGTGAGACGAGGCGGGCGGCCCTCGCCGCCTACGAGCAGATCAAGGGGATGAAGGAGCAGGCGATCGCGGCCCGCGCGGCCGCCGGCGCCGAGACCGAAACCGTCTAGAGCGCCCGCTCGAGCACGAAGTCGTCCTCGTACCGTCCGCCCACCAGGAAGCGTTTCTCGCCGACCGTGGCGAACCCGTTCTTCTGGTAGAACCGGATGGCCCGCGCGTTCTCCTGGTTGACGCCGAGCCAGCTGCCGGCCGCCCCGCGTGCCCGGGCCGCCTCCAGCGTCGCCGCCATCAGGGGCGCGGCCACCCCGCGGCCGTGCGTCTCGGCGCGCAGGTAGCACTTGCTCAGTTCCACGGTGGGACGGATGCCGATGGCCGCGCGCACGTCGGCGTCGGCCGGTTCCGCGAATACGAGCATCGTGTACCCCAGCATCACCCCGCCCTCCTCGGCCACGAGGATCAGGCGCTCGGGATCGGCCAGGTAGGCGTCGAAGTTGCCCTCCGCGAGCACGTCGCGCAGGAACGCGGCGATGGCCTCGGCCGTGGTGTGCGGCGGGCAGGCGAGCCCGAACGTGGCGGCGGCCAGCTCGGCCAGCACCGCGGCATCCGTCGCCGTCGCCGTGCGAATCTCGATCATCGTCCCACCCTATCGACGCCCCCACCGCACGTACTTCACGCGAGAGCGGGTGAATCGTCGGTCTGGCCAGGCCAAAACGACGATTCACCCGATCTCGCGGGAGGGCGATGCCTACAGGTAGCGGACGTACGCGCCGACGGTGAGGAAGGTCGGGAACTCGGGCTCGAGAGCGGATGCCCGGAACACCTCGAGGGCGTCGTCGAACCGGTCGCCCGGCGTGCGCTGCAGTCCCCCGAACACCTCGTCGACCTGCTCGGCGATCCAATCCTCGTCGATCCGGATCCCCTCGGCGGTGACCGAGTTCTCGTGCACCCACTGCCAGATCTGCGAGCGGGAGATCTCCGCGGTCGCGGCGTCCTCCATCAGGTTGTCGATGGCCGCAGCGCCCACGCCGCGCAGCCAGGACTCGATGTAGCGCAGTCCGATCGAGATGTTGCCGCGCACGCCGGCCGCGGTGATCTCGCCGCCGATGGACTCCACGTCGAGCAGTTCGGCCGCCGTGACGCGCACGTCGTCCCTGGTGCGGTCGAGCTGGTTCGGCTTGTTGCCGAGCACCCGGTCGAACTCGGCCTGCGCGGTCGTGATCAGGTCCGGGTGGGCCACCCAGGTACCGTCGAAGCCGTCGCCGGCCTCCCGCTTCTTGTCCTCGGCGACCTGGGAGAGGGCCCGGGCGGTGACCTCGGGGTCGCGACGGTTCGGGATGAACGCGCTCATGCCGCCGATGGCATACGCGCGACGTCGGTGACAGGTCGACACCAGCAGCTCGGTGTAGGCGCGCATGATCGGCACGGTCATCGTGATCTGCTTGCGGTCGGGGAACACGAAGCGGCGCCCGCGCGCGCGGAAGGTCTTGATGATGCTGAAGATGTAGTCCCAGCGGCCGGCGTTGAGCCCGGCGCAGTGGTCGCGCAGCTCGTAGAGGATCTCCTCCATCTCGAATGCCGCCTGGATCGTCTCGATCAGGACGGTCGCCCGGATGGTGCCGTAGTCGATGCCGAGACGGTCTTCGGAGTGGCTGAAGATGTCGTCCCAGAGGCGGGCCTCGAGGTGACTCTCCAGCTTCGGCAGGTAGAAGTACGGGCCGCTGCCGCCCTCGATCAGGCGCTTCGCGTTGTGGAAGAGGTAGAGCCCGAAGTCGACCAGGCTGCCCGACGCGTTCATCCGGCGGTTCGCGCGGTCGACGAAGGTCAGGTTCTTCTCGACCAGGTGCCAGCCGCGGGGACGCATCACGATCGTGGGCGTGGCGCCGGTGGCGTCACCCGTGACGGCGTACTTCTTGCCTTCCGGGGTTTCGAAGCTCAGCTGTCCGCGCACCTGGTCGAACAGCGTGATCTGGCCCTCGATCACGTTCGCCCAGGTGGGGCTGGTGGCGTCCTCCTGGTCGGCCAGCCACACCTTCGCGCCGGAGTTCAGCGCGTTGATGGCCATCTTGCGGTCGGTCGGTCCGGTGATCTCGACGCGGCGGTCGACCAGTCCCGGGCCCGCGCCGGCGACGTGCCAGCTCGGGTCGCGCCGGATGTGCGCGGTCTCGGTCAGGAATTCGGGGTCGCGCCCATTGGAGGCATCCACGCGCTTCCGCAGTCGAGTGGCCAGCAGGTCGTGCCGCGTGCCGGCGAACCGGTCGTGCAGGTCGCCCAGGAACTCGAGCGCTTCGGGGGTGAGGATCTCCTCGTACCGCGGCCCGAGATCGCCGGTGATCTCGAGGTGCGGCTGGATGGTGGCGAAGCTGCCGGTGTTCGTTCTCGTGCGGTCGGACGTCGCCGGGGCCGGGGTGTTCATGGGCTGATCTCCTTCAAGAGTGTTGGGCCGGGCCGCGCGCTCCCGGCCAATCGGCCGGGTGTGCGGGAATGAGCTGTGCCTTGGATCCACTCTGGGCCCGCCGACGGTGCAGCAGCCCGCCCTCGGTAACAGAAGAATTCCATTTCTTCTACCCCTGAGAAGTTTTCCGTGAGGTGTGTGACTATGGGGAAATGGTCATCGTCGATCCAGCCCTCCGTCCGTCCCTGTCCGCGGCCCCTGCCGAGGAGGAAGGGCTCGACGCCCTCACCCTGGGCCGGCGCATCCGGGAAGTGCGCACGTCGCGGCGGATGACGCTCGACGCCCTCGCGGCGGCGATCGACCGGGCCCCGTCCCAGGTCTCGATGATCGAGAACGGCAAGCGCGAACCGCGACTGTCGATGCTGCGCACCATTGCCGGAGCCCTCGGCACCACCGTCGACGACCTGTTGAAGACGGATGCCCCGTCCGAACGAGCCGCCCTCGAAATCGCCGTCGAGCGGGCCCAGCGGGGTCCCGTGTTCACCGCCCTCGGACTGCCGCATATCCGCGTTGGCCGGGGAACCAGCGACGAAACCCTGCAGACGCTGCTCAGCCTGCACGGCGAGATTCTGCGCCTGCACCGGGAACGGGCGGCGACCCCGGAAGAGGCCAGGCGGGCCAATGTGGAGCTGCGCGCCACCATGCGGGCCAAGGACAATTACTTCCCCGAGCTCGAGGCGCAGGCGCAGCGGCTGCTCGCCGCGGTGGGCCACACCGGCGGGCCGGTCTCCCACCAGGTCGTGGCCGACATGGCCACGCACCTCGGCTATTCGCTGCACTACGTCGGCGACCTGCCGAACTCGACCCGGTCGGTCACGGACAAGCGCAACCACCGCATCTACCTGCCGACGGAGCACTCCGCGTCCCGCGACTCGCGCTCGCCCATCCTGCAGGCGTTCGCCACCCTGCTCTGCGAACACGAAGAACCCGAAAACTATGCTGAATTTCTGGCCCAGCGGGTGGAGACCAACTACCTGACCGCGGCCATCCTGCTGCCGGAAAAAGACACCGTGAAACTGCTCACCGAGGCGAAGAACCTGCGCCGCATCTCGATGGAAGACCTGCGCGACGCGTTCGCGGTCTCCTACGAGACGGCCGCGCACCGGTTCACCAACCTCGCCACGGCCAGGCTGGACATCCCGGTGCACTTCATGAAGGTGCACGAGTCCGGCACCATGATCAAGGCGTACGAGAACGATTCGGTGCGCTTCCCCAGCGACGCGCTCGGCGCGGTTGAGGGCTCGACGGTCTGCCGCAACTGGACGGCTCGGACGGTCTTCCATGTGGCCGACCGGTTCAGCCCCTGGTACCAGTACACCGACACCCCGAGCGGGACCTTCTGGTGCACGTCCCGGATCGAGAAGGCCAAGGAGGGCGACTACTCGGTCAGCGTGGGCGTGCCGTTCACGCACGTGAAGTGGTTCCGCGGCCGCGAGACGAACAACCGGGCGGTGTCCCGCTGCCCCGACGAGTCCTGCTGCCGCCGCGCCCCCGACGAGCTGTCGGAGCGGTGGTCCGGCCAGTCGTGGCCGGCCGCGCGCACACCGACGAGCCTGCTGGCCGCGCTCCCCACCGGCACCTTCCCCGGCGTCGACCAGACCGAGGTGTTCCAGTTCCTGGAGGGGCACGCCCCGGCGAGCTGAGCGGCCGGCGCCGTCGCTGTCGCGGCGCAGGGTGTGGACGCAGGCGCAGGCTAGAACCCGCGCCCGCGTCCCGAGGGTGCGCCGCGAGGCCAGAGGACCCGGCCGGGCCCCGACTGGCATGATGTACGGGTAGCAGCGCCGCGACGAGCAGAGGACGAAACCGTGGGCACGACCATTTTCGAACGAGCCAGGCCCGCCGCATCCGTCATCGACGAGGCCCTCGCCCGCACCCGCCAGGCCCCGTTCTGGCTCGACGACGTTGCGCCGCAGACGAGCCGCCCGCGGCTCACGGCCGACCTGGACTGCGACCTGGCCATCGTCGGCGGCGGCTACCTGGGCCTCTGGACCGCGGTGCTCGCCAAACGGCAGGACCCGGGCGCGCGGGTGGTCCTGCTCGAGGCGCGCACGATCGGCTGGGCCGCCTCCGGGCGCAACGGCGGCTTCTGCGAGGCGAGCCTGACCCACGGGGAGGAGAACGGCCGGCGCCGCTGGCCGCGGGAGATCGACCGGCTGACCGAGCTGGGGCTGGAGAACCTCGACGAGATCGAGCGCGCGGTCGCCGAGCTCGGCCTGGACTGCGATTTCGAACGCACCGGGGCCATCGACCTGGCCGTCGAGAAGCACCAGGTCGACTGGCTCCGCGCGGAGCCCACGAACGATGACACCGTGTTTCTGGATGCCGCGGCGCTGCACGCCGAGGTCGACTCGCCCACCTACCTGGCCGGAGTGTGGCACAAGCGCACGAACGCCCTCGTTCACCCCGGCAAGCTGGCCACCGAGCTGGCCCGCGTGGCCACCGGGCTCGGAGTCGAGATCTTCGAGCACACCCCGGTCACGGGCCTCGACACGCAGGGGCTGTCCCCGGCGCAGGGCACCCGGCTGCGCACCGAGGCTGGTGTAGTGCGCGCGCGGAAGACCGCGCTGGCGACGAACGTCTTCCCGTCGCTGTTGGCGCGGAACCGTCTCGCCACGGTGCCCGTGTACGACTACGTGCTGATGAGCGAGCCGCTCAGCGCGGAACAGCTCGCCGCGATCAACTGGCAGAACCGGCAGGGGCTGAGCGACCTGGCCAACCAGTTCCACTACTACCGGCTGAGCGCGGACAACCGCATCCTGTTCGGCGGCTATGACGCCATCTACCACTTCGGCGCCCGGGTGCGCGGCGGCTACGAGAACCGGCCGGAGAGCTTCCGGCGCCTGGCCAGCCACTTCCTCACCACGTTCCCGCAGCTGGCCGGGCTGCGGTTCAGCCACCGCTGGGCCGGCGCCATCGACACCTCCACCCGGTTCTGCGCCTTCTTCGGAACGGCCCGCGCCGGCCGGATCAGCTACGCGGCCGGGTTCACCGGCCTCGGCGTGGGTGCCACCCATTTCGCGGCGAAGGTCATTCTCGACCAGCTCGCCGGCCGGCAGACCGAGCGCACGCAACTGGAGATGGTGCGCGGGCGCGCCCTGCCGTTCCCGCCGGAACCGCTGGCCTCGATGGGCATCCAGACCACGCGCTGGTCGCTCGACCGCGCCGACCACAACGAGGGTCGCCGCAATCTCATCCTGAAGACGCTCGACGCGCTGGGCCTCGGCTTCGACTCCTAGCCCGCGCCGCGCATCCGTGGGTCGCCAGCCCCAGCGTCAGCCCGCCCTAACGAATTCGACGGAGATTTTGCCGAAAACCGGCCCCAGCAGTCCGGAAACGGGCTTTTAGCGCAAAATCTCCGTCGAATTGGTTCAGGGACGGGCGGGAGGACGGACCGACCGACGGCGCCTAGACCGCGGCGGGCTGCGGGTCGGGCAGGCGGTGCAGCGCGTCCACGAGGGGGGCGAGCTCCGGCTTCTGCTCCGCGGCGGCGAGCGCCGCGGCGAGGGTCTCGTCATAGACCGGGCGGGCCGAGCCCAGCAGGGTCTGGCCGGCATCCGTCAACTCGGTGTAGATGCCGCGCCGGTCGTCGGCACAGAGGATGCGGGTCAGCAGCCCCCGGTCTTCGAGCCGGTTCACCAGGCGGGTGGTGGCACTACTGCTGAGGGCGGCCGCTCCGGCGAGCTGCTGCATCCGCATGTGCCAGCCGTGCTGGCGGCTGAGGGCGTCCAGCACGGTGAATTCGACCACGGACAGCTCGGCGGCATCCTGCAGGGCCCGCTCGAGCTCGATCTCGATCAGCGCGTGCAGGGAGGCGAGCGTGCGCCAGCCCTGAGCGCGCACCTCGACGGCGTCGTCTTCGATGCCCATGGTGGCTCCAAACCGGTCGGGAAAAACAAGTAGTTGCTTGCGCCGAGACCTAGCGTGTGCAAATATAAGTAACGCGCCTGCAACTAACAGCGTACGCAGCATATCCGCGTAAGTACAGTTCTCAAGGAGTTCCTCCCATACCCATTGGCCTTTTCGCCCTCGCCCTCGGAGGGTTCGGCATCGGACTCACCGAGTTCGTCATCATGGGCATCCTGCCCGACCTCGCCGCCGATTTCGGGATCAGCGAGGCCGCGGCCGGCTGGCTGATCTCCGGCTACGCCCTGAGCGTGGTCGTCGGCACCCTCGGTCTGACCGCCGCCGTGACCCGGCTGCCGCGCAAGAAGGTGCTGATCGCCCTGATGGTCCTGTTCATCCTCGGCAACCTGATCAGCGCACTCGCCCCGACCTACGCCCTGATGATGCTCGGCCGGGTGGTCGCCGCACTCTGCCACGGCGCGTTCTTCGGCATCGGCTCCGTGCTCGCCGCCGACATGGTGGCACCGACGAAGAAGTCCGGGGCGATCGCGATCATGTTCACCGGCCTGACCGTCGCCAACGTGCTCGGCGTGCCCTTCGGCACCCTGCTCGGCCAGAACCTCGGCTGGCGCGCCACGTTCTGGGCGATCACCCTGATCGGCGTGATCGCGCTGGTCGGAATCGCGACCCTCGTGCCGCAGATCGAGCACGCCACCGACCAGAACGGCGGTCTCCGCGGCGAGCTGAGAGCCTTCCGCTCCGGCCAGGTCTGGCTGTCCATCGCCGTCACGGTGCTCGGCTACGGGGGCATGTTCGGGGCGTTCACCTACATCGCGTTCACCCTGACCGAGGTCAGCGGCCTCGCGGCATCCACTGTGCCGTTCCTGTTGATACTCTTCGGCGTGGGTCTCTTCATCGGCAATATCGTCGGCGGCAAGGCGGCGGACCGTTCCGTCGACACGACCCTGATCGTGCTGCTGGCGGCCCTGACGGTGGTTCTCGTCTTCTTCGCGCTGACCGTCCGCAGCCAGGTCGCAACGATCGCATCGCTTCTGCTCCTCGGCGGGTTCGGCTTCGCCACGGTTCCCGGCCTGCAGATGCGCGTGATGAGCTACGCCAGCGCGGCGCCCACCCTGGCCTCCGGCGCCAACATCGCCGCCTTCAACCTCGGCAACACGCTCGGCGCCTGGCTCGGCGGCCTGACCATCACGATCGGGCTGGCTACACCTCGCCGATCTGGGCCGGGGCCGGCGTGACGGTGCTCGGCCTGGTCGTCATGGTCGCTGCGGCGCGCGGCGCCCGGCTGACCCGCCGCCGGGTGGCATCCGTCGCCCTGCCGGTGACGGCTCCCGTCGCGGCTCAGGTTGTGGACGCGGGCGCGCGGTAGAACCTGAGCCCGCGGCCGCAGGGTGCGCCGCGACATCCGTGGGTTCGAAACGACGGATGCCGGCGGCGCGCCTCAGGCCTCCCGGGTGATCTCCACCGTGACGAACAGTTCCGACCCGCTCGTCCCCGAGAACACGCCGCGCAGCGGGGGCACGTCGTTGTAATCGCGGCCCCGTCCGACGGCCACGTGCCGGTCGCCGATGTCGATCGAGTTGGTCGGGTCGTAGCCGCGCCAGTCGCCGCAGAACCACTCGACCCACGCGTGGGACTCGCCCCGGATGGTCTCGCCGATGCCGGCATCCGGCCGCGAGTGCAGGTAGCCGGACACGTACCGGGCGGGAATGCCCGCCGACCGCAGCGCTCCCAGCGCGATGTGGGTGATGTCCTGGCACACGCCGCGCTTGTCGCTCCACGATTCCCGGGCGGTGGAGTGCACGCCCGTGACGCCCTGCACGTACTGCATCTGGTCCCCGATGGCGGCGCAGATCTCCAGCGCGGCGTCGCAGGGGCTCGCGCGGCGGGCCACGATCTCGGCGGCCAGCGCAGCGACATCCTCCGGCGGGTCGGTCAGCCGGGTCTGCCGCGCGTGCTCCACCGTGATGGTGCTGCGCCGGCTCGCGGCCGCCAGTTCCGGCCAGCCCTGCGGATGCGCCAGGTGGGTGCGCGGCCGCACCTCCACCAGGCTGGTGGCCGTGAGCGTGAGCTCGGTGTACGGGGTGAGCACCTCGAAGCTCGACACCTGCGTGCCCCAGTAGTCGAGGTAGCCGTGGTTGCTCGACACCGGCGAGATCTCGAGCCCGGCGTACAGCACGAACTGGTCCGGCGAGCTGACCGGCAGCATCCTCGCCTCGTTGTAGGAGGCGCCCACCTCGCCCTGGTACCGGTAGCCGGTCACGTGCCGGATCCGCAGCCGGTTCACGACGCCTCCCCGGTCCAGGTCGGCACGGTGCTCGTGGGGAAATACCGGTCGCCGATGGCTTCCGAGGCGGCGCTGGTGGCCTCCTGCACGGCGTCCATCTGCGCGGACAGGTCGTTCAGGATATCCATGATCGGCCGATATTCCAGCTGGCTGCGGATCCGGCCCAGCTCCCGCTGCGCCTGGTCGGACACGCCGACGCGGTCCGTGCGGGTCTCCATGTCGCGCCGGCACTGCTCCGCCCGGGAGAGGGAGAACACGATCGAGCGGGGGGAACAGTCGATCCAGCAGCAGGAACTCGGCCGCGTTCCGGGCCGAGGGCACCCCCCGGTAGGTGCGCAGGTAGGACTCGTACGCGCCGCAGGAGCGCAGGATCGTGGTCCACGAGGGCCCGCTGGCCTCGGTCAGCGACCGGGTGGCCAGCAGCCGGGCGGTCATGTCCGCCTGCTCGAGGCTGCGACCCAGGTTGAAGAACTGCCACGCCTCGTCCCGGCTGACCCCGGACTCCACGATGCCCACGGCGAGCACCGAGCGCTCGCGCACCCAGCCGAAGAAGTCGTGCGTCTTCTCGCCGGCGACCTTGCGGGGCATCCTTGCGCTGGTCGTATTCAGGCACTCCCACAGTTCCGTCGGCACGATCTCCCTGACCCGCCTGGCGTTCTCCCGGGCCGCGGTGACCGAATAGGCGATCGAGGCCGGATGAAGGCGGTCGACGGCCAGCGTGGCGAGCACGTCCTTGCGGGTCAGCAACCGGTCGGTCGGCGCGGCGCTCCCCATCAGATGCAGCAGGGACTGACAGGCGAGGTTCTCCTCGATCCACGGGTCTTCGAGCAACAGTTGGAGGTGCACGTCGAGGATGCGCGCCGTGCCGTCGCTGCGCTCGATGTAGCGTCCAATCCAGAACAGGCTTTCCGCGATGCGGCTCAACATTCTCACCCCTCTCTCTCCCCGGCCGGCGCGGTCGACGCCTGCTGCTGCTGTTGCTGCTGCTCGTTGTCGCCGACGGGCTTGTCCTGCGGCGAGTGGTCCACGGCGTGCGCGACCCCGGTCGAGCGCACGTTGGCGGCCTGGCCGGCGACCAGTCCCTGGATGGAGCGCCCGGGCCCCTCGGTGAAGGAATCCGGTTCCGTGCCGATCACCCAGGTGTCCTTGGACCCGCCGCCCTGGCTGGAGTTGACCACGAGCTCCCCCTCGGGCAGCGCGACCCGGGTGAGTCCGCCCGGCAGCACCCAGACATCCGTGCCGTCGTTCACGGCGAACGGTCGCAGGTCGGCGTGCCGCGGCCGCATGCCCGCGTCCACGAGGGTGGGGATGGTGGAGAGTTGCACGACCGGCTGCGCGATCCAGCCACGCGGGTCCTTCAGCAGCTGCGCCGGCAGGGTGTCCAGCTCGGCGGCGGATGCCGCGGGCCCGACCAGGAGCCCCTTGCCGCCCGACCCGTCGACGGGCTTGACCACGAGCTCGCCGAGCCGGTCCAGTACCTCCTCGAGGGCCAGCGGATCTTCGAGCCGCCAGGTGTCGACGTTGGGGATGACGGCGTCCTCGCCGAGGTAGTACCGGATCAGCTCGGGCAGGTAGGTGTAGACCAGCTTGTCGTCGGCGACCCCGTTGCCGACGGCGTTGGCGATGGTGACGTTGCCGAGCCGGGCGGCCATCAGGATGCCCGGCGACCCCAGTTGGGAATCGGCCCGGAACTGCGGCGGGTCCAGGAATTCGTCGTCGACGCGACGGTAGATCACGTCGACCCGGGTGGGCCCGGCGGTGGTGCGCATCCAGACCCGGCCGCCGGAGCAGAACAGGTCCCGCCCCTCGACGAGCTCGACTCCCATCAGCCGGGCCAGCAGGGTGTGCTCGAAGTAGGCGGAGTTGAAGACGCCCGGGGTGAGCACGACCACGTTGGGGTCGTCGATCCCCGCCGGGGCCGAGGCGCGGAGGGCCTGAAGCAGCTTGTTCGGGTAGTCCCCGACCGGGCGCACGCGCATCGAGGCGAACAGCTCCGGCAGGGTCTGGGCCATCACGCGGCGGTTGGAGATGACGTAGCTCACCCCGCTGGGCACCCGCACGTTGTCCTCGAGCACTCGCCAGGCTCCCCGCTCGTCCCGGATCAGGTCGATCCCCGACACCTGGATGCGCACGTTGTTCGCCGAGACGATGCCGGCCGCCTGCCGGTGGAAGTGACTCGACGAACTGATCAGACCGGCCGGGATGACGCCGTCATGCACCGCGGCCTGGGGTCCGTAGATGTCCGCGAGGAACGCCTCGAGTGCCCGCACCCGCTGTTTGATCCCGGATTCGACCGTGACCCACTCCTGCTGCTCGATCACGCGCGGCACCGCGTCCAGCGGGAACGGCCGCTCCTCCCCCGCGAAGTCGAACGTGACCCCCTGGGCGAGATAGCTGCTCGCCAGGGCATCCGTGCGGCCCCGGAGCTCTTTCTGCGTCATTTTCGCCAGGGCCGCATACACGTCCTTATAGGCCGTGCGCGCCTCCACCGGCGTGAGCGAGGTGAGGTCGGGGAACATTTCGTCCCAGGCGCTCGGCGCGCCGTTTTTCAATCGAAGGGATGCGGTCGTGCCGTAGCCCGTGAACAGGTCAACCATTCCGGGAGCGTAGCGGGGTGGT
Source organism: Cryobacterium sp. TMT4-10 (assembly GCF_004403275.1). Taxonomy (NCBI): domain Bacteria; kingdom Bacillati; phylum Actinomycetota; class Actinomycetes; order Micrococcales; family Microbacteriaceae; genus Cryobacterium; species Cryobacterium sp. TMT4-10. The sequence continues at coordinate 20,732 of NZ_SOGU01000079.1, read as the reverse complement.
ATTGCCGGGATATTTCAGCGAAATGACGGCCAGATTGTATGCAAAACTCCCCATTTCGGGACACAAATGGGCAGAAGCCGGGGTTCACACAGGCGATTCACCCCCGGCATTGCATACAGTGAAACCATTCAGAGCGGAGGGTGGGCAACGTGAAGGCATTCCTTCCCACCGGCGACGCCTTCGGGGATGCGTTCGGGGATGCGTTCGGGGATGCGTTCGGGGATGCGTTCGGGTCGTTTCCCGACGCGGGTTCACCCGCCGAGGGCGACGAGCCGGTGCCCTCCGACGGATTCCGCGCCACCGCCCTGGTCGACGTGCGCGGACTCCAGATCGTTCGGGGCCCCCGAACGGATGCCTCGATCCTCGCCACCGGGATCTCGCTGTCGCTGGCGCACGGGGAGGTCCTCGGGCTGGTCGGCGACGTCGGTTCCGGTGCCACCGAGATCGCCAGGGCCATCGCGGGACGGCTGTCCGCTCCGGACCGGATCGTCGCCGGCTCCATCCTGTTGGACGGCACAGAACTGGTGGGTATCAAGGGCCGGGCCCTCGAACGACTCCGCGGAACCACGATGGCCCTGGTCCCCGCGGACGCGACGACCCGGCTCGCGCCGCACCGCGCCATCGGGCGGCAGCTCACCCGCCCGCTCCGGCGCACCCTGGGCCTGTCCCGGGCGGCCGCCACCCGGCGAATGCTGGAAAACCTCGACCGGGCGAGAGTCGAGGACCCCCGGCACGCATCGACCCTCCTCCCCGGGCAGCTCCCCCGGCTCACCCTGCACCGGGTGCTGATCGCCGACGCCGTCGCGTGCGGGCCGGGCCTCCTGATCGTCGACGACCGGGGAGCCGCGCCAGGCACGGCGGCGGACGCGGCCGGGCAGGCGGCGGAGGACGCGGCCGCAGACGCAACCATCGCCGCGCTCTACCGCGGCCTCCGGCAGGAGCGCGCACTGGCCATGATCGTCGTGTCCCGCAACCTGGGAGACGCCGTGGCCGGCTGCGACCGGGTGGCCGTGCTCGACGCAGGACGGATCGTCGAACAGGGGTCGAGGGCCGAGATCGTCAGCGCGCCGCAGCATCCGCGCACCCGCCAGCTGCTCGCCACCGCGCGCGCCCACCCCGCCTGCCCCCCTGGTCTCTGCCCCCCTGCCCCCCTGATCCTCCTGCCCCTCCTGCCCCTCCTGATCCTCGGCGAGAAATCCGCCGAGCCGTGAGAAGCGACCCTTAAAAACGCCGGAAAGGGGGCGGAACTCACGGCTCGGCGGGCACTTCTCCGGCCGGAAGGGGAGGCCGGGTACGGGAAGGGCGGGTACGGGAAGGGCGGCTACGGGAAGGGCGGCTACGCGTCGGCGGGCAACGCCGAGACCGCGTTCCGCGCGGCGAGAATGTGCGAACGCATCGCCACCTCGGCCCAGACCACGTCGCCCGAGCGCAAGGCGGTCAGGATGTCGCGGTGCTGGTGATTGCTGCCGGCCCGGAACGCGGCGCCGTCGCGGCGGAAGAAGTGGCTCATCATCGGCACCCGGCCGACGGATGCCGTCAGGCCGACGAGCTGTTTGCTGCGGGAGGCGGCCACGATGATCCGGTGGAATTCGGCGTTCAGCTCGCCGAGCCGGTCGATGCCCGGGTCGTCGGTCCTCCGCACGAACTCCTCCATCAGCCCGATCAGCGCACCGAGCCGGTCGAGGTCGCCGGGTTCGATCCGCGCGGCGGCGAGCCCGGCCGCGCGGCTCTCGAGGGCGGCGCGGAGAAAATACGTCTCGCGGACCTGTTCGGCCGTCCATGGGATGACCGTCGCGCCGCGATTGGGGATGAACTCGACCAGGCCGGCCTCGTCGAGCCGGCGCAGCGCCTCCCGGATCGGCGTGCGGCTGAGGCCGAGCTCCTGGGCGAGGGCGGTCTCCCGCAGGGTCGCGTTGGCGGGCAGTTCACCCGAGAGGATGCGCGCGCGCAGGTTCGCGTACGCGGCCTGCCCCCCGGTCACCGTCATTTCGGCCTCCCCCCGCCACACTTCGATCCGTGTGCCACTATCGCACATCCGCCGCTAGGAGAACGCGTTCAGGTCGGTCAGGGCCCGTCCGATCACCAGCTGGTGGATCTCGTCGGTCCCCTCATAGGTGCGCACGGACTCCAGATTGGCGAGGTGCCGCATCACGGGGAACTCGCTCGTGATGCCGTCGCCGCCCAGAATGGCCCGGGCGCTCTGCGCGATCCGGATCGCTTCCCGCACGCTGTTGAGCTTGCCGACGCTGATCTGGGCCGGGGTGAGTGTGCCCTGCTCCTTGAGCCGCCCCAGGTGCAGCGCGAGCAGCACCCCCTTCTCGTACTCGACCAGCATGTCGGCGAGTTTGGCCTGGATCAGCTGGGTGGCCCCGATCGGCTTGCCGAACACCTCGCGGGTCTCCGAGCGCAGGATGGCGGCGTCGAGGCAGCTGCGGGCGGCGCCCATCGCGCCCCAGACGATGCCAAACCGCGCCTCGTTCAGGCAGCCGAACGGCCCGGACAGTCCGGCCGCGTCCGGCAACAGGGCGTCCGCCGGCACCCGCACGGCGTCGAGGCGCAGATCGCACTGAACGGATGCGCGCATGGAGAGCTTGTTCTCGATCGGAGTCGCCGTGAAGCCCGGGGTGTGGGTCGGCACCAGGAAGCCGCGCACGCCGGCATCCGTCTGAGCCCAGACCACCGCGACGTCGGCGAGGCTCGCGAGCCCGATCCACCGTTTGGAACCCTCGATCAGCCAGCCGGCCCCGTCCCGGGTCGCGGTGGTCGTCATCGCGGCGGGGTCGCTGCCGCCGCCGGCCTCGGTCAGAGCGAAGCAGCCGATCAGCTCGCCGGCGGCCAGGCCGGGCAGCCACCGCTGCTTCTGCTCCTCCGAGCCGTACTGGTGGATGGCCGACATGGCCAGCGAGCCCTGCACCGAGACGAACGTGCGCCAGCCGCTGTCGGCGGCCTCCAGTTCGAGGCAGACCAGCCCGTAGCTCACCGCCCCGGCGCCGGCACAGCCGTAGCCGGTCAGGTGCATGCCGAGGAAGCCGGCCGCGCCGAGTTCGGCGACGAACTCCCGGCGGAAATGCTTGTTCTCGAAGTCTTCCTCGATGGTGGGCAGGATGCGGTTGGTCGCGAAGGCCCGCGCCTTGCGGGCCCAGGCGATCTCCTCCGCGCTGAGCAGGGCGTCGAGGTCGAACACGGCGTCGACCAGGGGGCTGTGAACGAGGGCTGTGGGGCGGCCTGAGGCGGGCACGAGAATCCTTCACGGATCGACGGAACACGGACGAAATCGAGCCACTCGCCACCGGCGATGGTAGCCGTGAGTCGATCCTATAGCGCATGATTGGCCCCGTCACCTGCCCGTCCGGTCGGCTAGATTGGGTCAATGGAGGCTCAGTTGCGACCCGGCGCGCGGGAAGCGATCTTCGCGCAGCTCATTGACGCCGGCCGGTCCGAACAGGTCGCCCGGCGCCTCACCGATGCCATCATCCTCGGCGTGCTCACCCCCGGCGAACGGCTGCCGAGCGAACAGGAACTGGCGCGGCGTTTCGGGGTGGCCCTGATCACCGTGCGGGAGGGCCTCGTCCTCCTGCGCGACGCCGGCCTGGTTGAGACCCGGCGCGGCCGCGAGGGCGGCAGCTTCGTGATCCAGACGGATGCCCCGCACAGCGCCCTGCTGCAGGCTCGCCTCCGCGGCCTGGCCCAGGTGGAGTTGTCCGATCTGGCTGTGTACTTCTCCACGATCATCGAGGGCTGCGCCGAGCGTGCGGCCCTTCGCGCCTCCCCCGTCGACTCGGAGCGGCTCCGGGCCTGGCTGGCCGACAGCGCCGGCGGCGGGACCGCGGGAGCCCGCGCCACCGCGGGTGGTTTCTACCTCGAACTCGCGGTGCTCAGCCAGTCCCCCCGGCTCGTGCGGGAGCACATCAGGCTGCAGGCCGAATTCGGCCCCCTGCTGCTCCTGGCCCTCGGCGATGCCGGGATCCGCAGCCGCGTGGCCCGGGTGAATGGTGAGATCGCCGAGGCCATCGCCGGCGCCGACGGTCCGGCCGCCCGTGCGCTGGTCGCCGGCCAGGTGCAGGACCTGGCCGTGTGGCTGTTGACCGCCAAGGCGAGAATCGAACGGGGAGGGCAGCTCTATGACCCCGCCTGAGACAACCCCGCCTGAGACGTCGGTACCTGAGACGTCGGTGCCTGAGACGTCGGTGCCTGAGACGTCGGTGCCAGACCTGACCGACGCCGCGCAGCTCAGCCTCGCCTCCTGCGCGGCAGAGGTCGGTGAGATCTTCGCCCGCGCCTTCCGCACCCTCGAGGGCTGGCGCGACGCGATCGTCGCCGCGGGACCGGTTCGCGCGGCCGAACTGGACGCCCTCGTCGAAGCTCTCGTCGTACCGGCGCTGCGAGCCGAACCTCCGGCGCCGGGCGGCGTGCCCGAGTCCCTCCTGATCGGGGCGGGTTTCATCGCGGCGCCGCAGTACGTGACCGGGCGCGACGCCCACTTCGCGTGGTGGCTCGGGCCTCTGGCCGGCACCCCGCTGCTCGGCACCACGAGCGGGCCGAGCCGACTGGACCTCGCAGCCCGGGTGAACACCGAGTTCCTGCGCGACTTCCGGGAACTGGAGTGGTACCAGGTGCCGGAATCGACCAACCACACCCACGTGACCGGGCCATACGTCGACCACCTGTGCACGTTCGACTACGTGATCACGCTGACCATGCCGGTGCGGGTGGACCGGGACATGGTCGGGGTCGTCGGAGCCGACGTCTTCGTGAAGAGCCTCGAACAGGTGCTTCTGCCGCACTTCCTCGCCCTGGCGAGCCCGGTGCTGTTGATCAACGAGGCCGGCCGCGTGGTGGTGTCGACCGAGCCCTCGCTGCCGGCCGGGGACATCCTGCCGAACCCGCGGCATCCGCTCGGCGACTACGACCGGATGCCGTGCCCCGGCACCCCGTTCCTGATCGCCACCCGCACGAGGAACGCCACAATTTAAAGATTGTATTCCGGATGTTTTGAGGTATCGTCGCCGTAAGGTGCCCATCGGCCCCCGAGCGACGCCGACGTCACCGACGCTGAAGTCACGACCGACTCCGCTCCTCCACGCCCTCGAAAGGCCAGCGAATGACCATCCGCGAACTGCGCAACTTCGTCAACGGACAGTACGTCGAGTCCGGCGCGAGCGAACAGCTCGACATCATCAATCCCGCCACCGAAGAGGTGTACGCCCGCACCCCGGTCTCCACCGAGACGGATGTCGCGGACGCCTACGGCGCGGCGGCGACCGCCTTCACGACCTGGGGCGAGACCACCCCGGGCGAACGCCAGCTGGCCCTGCTCAGGTTCGCCGACGCCCTCGAGGCCCGCACGGAGGAACTCGCCGACGTCGAGAGCGAGAACACCGGCAAGCCGCGCGCGGGGATCGTCGGCGACGAGATTGAGGTCATGATCGACCAGGTGCGCTTCTTCGCCGGCGCCGCGCGCGTGCTCGAGGGCAAGTCCGCCGGCGAGTACCTGAAGGACCACACCTCGATGGTGCGCCGCGAACCGATCGGCGTGATCGGCCAGGTCACCCCGTGGAACTACCCGATGATGATGGCGATCTGGAAGATCGCGCCGGCCCTCGCCGCCGGCAACGCCGTCGTGCTCAAGCCGTCGGACTCGACCCCCGTGTCGACCCTGCTGCTGGCCGAAATCGCCTCCGAGTTCCTGCCCGCCGGAACGTTCAACGTCGTGACCGGCAACCGGGACACCGGGCGCGCCCTGGTCACGAACCGCATGCCGCAGATGGTGTCGATCACCGGCTCGGTGCGCGCCGGCATGGAGGTCGCGGGCGCCGCGGCCCTCGACGTCAAGCGGGTGCACCTGGAACTCGGCGGCAAGGCCCCGGTGATCGTGTTCAACGACGCGGACATCCAGGCGGCGATCGAGGGCATCACCGCCGCCGGGTTCTACAACGCCGGCCAGGACTGCACCGCCGCCACCCGCCTGCTCGTGCAGGAAGGCATCCATGACGAATTCGTGGCCGCCCTCGCCGCCTACGCCCGGGAGAACGCCCGCACCGGCGGACCCCGGGAAGACGGCGTGCTCTACGGTGCCCTCTCCAGCGCCGAGCACCTCGCCCGGATCGAGGGCGTCGTCGACAGCCTGCCCGACCACGCGAACGTGGCGCTCGGCGGCCACCGCCAGGGCTCGGTCGGCTACTTCCACGAGGCCACGATCATCACCGACCTGCGCCAGGGTGACGACGCGGTGCAGAACGAGTTCTTCGGCCCGGTGATGACGGTGCAGAAGTTCACCGACGAGGCGCAGGCGCTGGCCTGGGCCAACGATGTGCAGTACGGCCTGGCGTCATCCGTCTGGACCCGGGACCACGGCACCGCGATGCGCATGGCCAAGCGCCTCGATTTCGGCTGCGTCTGGATCAACACGCACATCCCGCTCGTCGCCGAAATGCCGCACGGCGGTTTCAAGCACTCCGGCTACGGCAAGGACCTCTCCCTGTACGGCCTCGAGGACTACACCCGGATCAAGCACGTGATGAGCTACATCGGCTGACCTCGGCCTGACCCGCCTCGCACGACCCCCTCCCCTGTTCCCGTTCCGGTCGAGAGTGCCCGTTCTGCCGGTCACTCTCGACCGGAACGGCCACTCTCACCGGCAACACGCCGCGGAAGACAAACATCCGGTTCCGCACCTTTGCGGTCTGCGGTCCACTATGTTGAAGCACACACACAATGAGGTGTCCGCGGCTAGGGGGTGTGGCCGCACGTCCCTCGGGCATGATCGGAAAGGTCCCAATGTCATCCAACGCATCTCCACAGAAGAAGGGGCTCGGCGACAGCGAGCACCTCAAGGCCCTCGGCTACGACGACTCGTTTCATCGGTCCATGTCGCTCTGGGCCAACCTCGCCCTCGGCTTCACCTATCTGTCCCCCCTCGTCGGCGTCTACTCACTCTTCGCGCTGGCTCTCAGCACGGGCGGGCCGCCCTCGATCTTCTGGCTCGTGATCGTGGGAACCGGCCAGCTGCTGGTGGCCCTCGTCTTCGGCGAAGTGGTGTCCCAATACCCGATCGCCGGCGGAATCTACCCCTGGACCCGGCGACTCTGGGGCAAGCGGTACGCCTGGATGGCCGCGTGGGTCTACGTCTGGGCCATGCTCGTCACCATCACCGCAGTCGCGGAGTTCGGCAGCGGCTTCCTCGCCAGCCTGATCAACGCGCCCGTCACCAAGGAGGTCACCCTCGGCCTCTCGGTGCTGTTCCTCGTGGTGGCGTTCGCGTTCAACTTCTCGGGCACGAAGATGCTGTCCCGGGTCGCCCGGATCGGCCTCGCCGCCGAGCTGATCGGCGTAATTGGCCTCGGCCTGTACCTGCTCATCTTCCAGCGCAAGCAGGAGTTCAGCATCTTCTTCGACACGATGGGCGTCCAGGGCAACGACAGCTACGCCGCCGCCTTCCTCGGTGCGGCCCTCGCCGGCCTGTTCCTGTTCTACGGATTCGAGGCCTGCGGTGACGTTGCCGAGGAGGTGCCGGACCCCGCCAGGGGAATCCCCCGGGCCATGATCCTCACGATCCTGATCGGCGGAGTGTCCGCCCTCTTCTCGTTCGGCGGCTACGTGATGGCGGCGCCAGACCTCCAGGCCGTGGTCAACGGCACCGACATCGACCCGATTCCAGCGATCCTCGAGGCGACCCTCGGCACCGTCGGCGCCAAGCTCTTCCTCATCGTCGCCCTGACGGCATTCCTCTCCTGCGTGCTCAGCCTGCAGGCCGCGGCGAGCCGGCTGATGTTCGCCTTCGCCCGGGACGGGATGATCCCCGGCCACGCTTGGCTGGGCAAGGTGTCACCGCGCACCACCGTCCCGGTCAACGCGTTGATCGTGGCCTGCACGATCCCGCTGTTGCTCTGCCTGCTGATCTATGTGGGCGGCAGCACGCTGCTCACCCAGATCACCGCGTTCGCCGTGATCGGCATCTACGTCGCCTTCCAGATGGTGGTGCTCGCGGCCCTGCGGCAGAGGTTCAAGGGCTGGCGCCCCGCCGGGCCGTTCAACCTCGGACCGGTGGGCTTCGTCGTCAACGTCGTCGCACTGCTCTACGGGATCTTCGCCATGGTCCTGCTGGCCCGGCCGGGTTCGACCGGCGTCTTCCTCGACGACTGGATCGTGCTGATCGGCCTGGCCGTGGTGATGGGCAGCGGGCTGCTCTACCTGTTCATCGCCAAACCGCACAGCGCCTCGCACCAGCCGGAGGGCGATGCGATCGCAGTGGCCGCCATGCTCCGGGCACACCCGCAGAACGCCCACCGGAAGGACGCGCGTCCGACGACGTCGACGCAGTAGGCATCCGTTAACGACCGAAGGGCCCGTCTCGCGACGGGCCCTTCGTGCTGCGGCTGAAGCCGCGGTGGAACTGGCTAGATGCTGTTCACATCGAGCGGGATGCCGGGGCCGAACGTGGTCGACACGGCGCCCTTCATGATGTAGCGGCCCTTGGAAGAGCTCGGCTTGAGGCGGACGATCTCCTCGAGAGCGGCGCTGATGTTCTCGTTCAGCTGCTCAGCGGTGAAGGACGCCTTGCCGACGACGAACTGCACGTTGGCGTGCTTGTCGACGCGGAACGCGATCTTTCCACCCTTGATGTCGGACACGGCGCGCGCGACGTCAGGCGTCACGGTTCCGGTCTTCGGGTTCGGCATGAGACCACGCGGGCCGAGGACCTTACCCAGGCGACCGACCTTACCCATGAGCTCCGGGGTCGAGACGGCGGAGTCGAACGAGGTGTAGCCGGCGGCCACCTTCTCGATCAGCTCGTCGCCACCGACCTCGTCGGCGCCGGCAGCGATGGCTGCCTCGGCGGCCGGGCCGGTTGCGAAGACGATGACGCGGGCGGTGCGTCCGGTGCCGTGAGGAAGAATCACGGTACCGCGAACCATCTGGTCAGCCTTGCGGGGGTCAACGCCGAGCTTGAGGGCAACCTCAACGGTGGAGTTGAAGTTCGCGGAGCCGGTCTCGCGAGCCAGGGTGACTGCCTCGGTCGGGGTGTAGAGCTTGTCTGCGTCGATCTTCTCGGCCGCGGCCCGGTAGGCCTTTGACTTCTGTGCCATTTGAATCTCCTGTAAAACGAGTTGAGAGTGTGGTGCGAGCCTGGCTGGCTCTTCCACGTACTGCTGTGGCGGGATGCCGGTGGGTGTCGCTTAGGCCTCGACCGTGATACCCATGGAACGGGCGGTTCCGGCGATGATCTTCGCTGCTGCGTCGATGTCGTTGGCGTTGAGGTCAACCATCTTGGTCTCGGCGATTTCGCGGACCTGGGCCTTGGTGAGCTTCGCGACCTTGACGGTGTGCGGGGTGCCACTGCCCTTGGCGACGCCGGCCGCCTTCTTGATGAGCTCCGCTGCGGGCGGGGTCTTCAGGATGAAAGTGAATGAACGGTCGTCGTAGACGGTGATTTCCACCGGGATGACGTTGCCGCGCTGGGATTCCGTCTGAGCGTTGTACGCCTTGCAGAACTCCATGATGTTGACGCCGTGCTGGCCCAGTGCCGGCCCGATGGGCGGTGCGGGGTTGGCGGCGCCGGCCTTGATCTGAAGCTTGATCAGACCAGTTACCTTCTTCTTCGGTGCCATTGTTCTTCCTTACTTTGTGATGACGAGCAGCCAGGGGCCGCTCTCCCGGTAGCCCGGACGGGCCCCGGTGAATGTGAAGTATTTAGAGCTTGGTGACCTGGTCGAAGCTGAGCTCGACCGGGGTCTCGCGCTCGAAGAGGGACACCAGCACGATGAGCTTGCCGCTCTCCGCCTTGATCTCGCTGATCGATCCGGGCAGGCCCGCGAACGAGCCTTCCTTGATCGTGATGGTTTCGCCGATCTCGTAGTCGATCTCGGCCGGGAGGGCACGGGTCGGAACCTTGCCGCCGTGTCCGGCGCCGGTCTTGGCGGTGGGGACATCCTGGATCTCGACGAGGCTCTTCAGCATGCCGAAGGCTTCCTCGAAACGCAGCGGCGTCGGGTTGTGCGCGTTGCCGACGAATCCGGTGACGCCCGGCGTGTGACGCACCACGGACCAGCTGTCTTCGTTGAGGTCCATCCGCACGAGCACGTAGCCGGGGATACGGACGCGGGTGACCATCTTGCGCTGGCCGTTCTTGATCTCGACGACGTCTTCCATCGGAACCTCGACCTGGTAGATGAAATCTTCCATGGCCATCGACTGCTTGCGGTTCTCGATGTTCGACTTCACGCGGCGTTCGAAGCCGGCGTAGGAGTGGATGACGAACCACTTGCCCGGCTGGAAACGCAGTTCCTTGCGGAACTCTTCGTAGGGGTCTTCGGGGGTCTCGTCCTCGACGGGCGCGGCCTCTGCCTCTGCCTCTGCCTCTGCCTCTGCCTCTGCCGCGGCGTCGAGGTTCTCTTCGTCTTCGACGGCTTCGACGGAGGCCTCGGCCTCATCGGCGGAATCGATGTCGAGGGCGTCGTCGACGATCGCGTCGGCTTTGGGGTCCACCGACTCGGCGAGAGCATCCAGAGCGGCGTCGAGGTTGTCTTCGACTCCGACGTTCGGGTCGAACACGTGCAGGGCGACCTGCTCGGCGGCCTCTACCGACTCTTCTTCTTCGGCGAGGGTGTTGCCCTCCTGCGCTTCGTCCTCGTTGGAGGACTGCTCGGCAGCAGTGGCCCAGTCGACATCGTCGTGATTCGTCTCAGTCACTAAATCTCAATCCTTATCAATTGTCTGGGCACGAAAGCGTGACCCGTTCAGCGTTGCCATGAATCTGTGCGGTGACCGTGGGGTCACGGCGGCCTTAGCCGCCTGGCGTTCCGAACACGTAGGTCACGACGAGCGCGAACACCCAGTCGAGGCCGGAAACCAGGGCCATCATGATCGTCACGAATACCAGCACGACGCCCGTGTAGCTCAGAAGTTCCTTGCGAGTCGGCGTGACGACCTTGCGGAGTTCCGCCATGACCTGCTGGATGAACAGGGAGATCCGAGCGAAAGGGCTGCGCTTGGAATCGCGCGCCAATTTCGCGTTTGCGACGATTTCCTCACTGGGTTCGTCGACAACTTTTCGGGCCACCAGATACACCTTTCATGGGCCGACGGAATGCCACCGACTTGCAGGGCGGACAGGACTCGAACCTGCAACCTGCGGTTTTGGAGACCGCTGCTCTACCAATTGAGCCACCACCCTATGGAGCAAATCCAGATTACCTTGTTGCGCGCATCCGTGGAAACTGACCAAAAATAGGCGCAAGAAAGCATGGCGGAATTCAACTACCTCGATCAAGTCTAGGTCACTCGGCGGCCACTGTAAAGCCGAGGCCCCGCCCGGGGCCCACCCGCGGCCCTCGGAGCGCGGAATTGGCCGGGTTCGGCCCTTCGCCGGATCGGGGCGGCCCCGTATGCTCGAAGCGTGGCTCACGAACTCAAGCGAATCTCTACTCGAATCGGCTCCATTGCGGAGTCGGCGACCCTCAAGGTCGACGGCAAGGCCAAGGCGCTGCAGGCGGCCGGCCGGCCGGTGATCAGCTTCGCCGCGGGCGAACCGGACTTCCCGACCCCCGCGCACATCGTCGAGGCGGCCGCGGCGGCCGTGCTCGACCCGAAGAACTACCGGTACACCCCCGCGGCCGGGCTGCCGGACCTGCGCGAGGCGATCGCGGCCAAGACCCTCCGGGACAGCGGCCTGCAGGTCTCGCCCAGCCAGGTGGTCGTCACCAACGGCGGCAAGCAGGCCGTCTATCAGGCCTTCGCCACCCTGCTCGATCCGGGCGACGAGGTCATCGTGCCCACTCCCTACTGGACCACCTATCCGGAATCCATCCGGCTGGCCGGCGGCGTGCAGGTCGATGTCTTCGCGGGCAGCGACCAGAACTACCTCGTCACCGTCGAGCAGCTCGAGGCCGCCCGCACCCCGCGCACCAAGGTGCTCCTGTTCGTGTCACCGTCCAACCCCACCGGAGCCGTCTACTCCCCGGAGCAGACGAAGGCCATCGGCGACTGGGCCGAGGAACACGGCCTCTGGATCATCAGCGACGAGATCTACCAGAACCTCACCTATGACGGCGTGCGCGCCGTGTCGATCGTGGAGGCGGTTCCCGCGCTGGCGGACCGCACCATCCTGGTCAACGGCGTGGCCAAGACCTATGCCATGACCGGCTGGCGGCTCGGCTGGATGGTGGGCCCGCAGGACGCCATGAAGGCGGCGGCCAACCTGCAGTCGCACCTGTCCTCGAACGTCTCGAACATCTCCCAGCGCGCCGGGATCGCCGCCCTCACCGGGCCGCAGGATGCCGCGATCGCGATGCGGGAGGCCTTCGACCGCCGCCGCAAGGTCATCGTCGCCGAGCTGAACAAGATCCCCGGCATGGTCACGCCGACGCCGCAGGGCGCGTTCTACGTCTACCCCGACGTCTCCGGCCTGCTCGGTCGCACCTGGGGCGGCGTCACCCCGACGACGTCGCTGGAGCTCGCCGACCTCATTCTCGACCAGGTCGAGGTGGCCGCCGTGCCCGGAGAGGCCTTCGGCCCCAGCGGCTACCTGCGCTTCTCCTATGCGCTGAGCGACGCGGCCCTGCTCGAGGGCGTTCAGCGCCTGCAGCGCCTCTTCGCGTAGCGCGCCGCGGGCACCCTCCGTTCGCGCGTGCGCTCAAATGACCGCCATCGGTGAAACGATGACGGTCATTTGAGCGCACGCGGCGGCGATCCAGGGTCGCTATGAGGCGCTAGGCGAGGAACCCGGAATCCGTTCGTGCGCAGTGCTTCCTGTGGGCGGCGCGGCATGGGACCCTATTTCCATGGAACTTTCGCCCCCGGTCGTGCGCGTGCGCGACCTGCACAAGTCCTACGGCGACTTCAATGCCGTGCGCGGGATCAGTTTCGACATCGAGGCCGGTGAGACGTTCGCGCTCCTCGGACCGAACGGGGCCGGGAAGAGCACCGCGATCGAGATCCTCGAGGGCTACCGCGACCGCACCTCCGGCGAGGTGAGCGTGCTTGGCGTCGACCCGCAGCGCGGCGGCCTCGGCTGGAAATCGCGCCTGGGCATCGTGCTGCAGTCCAGCGGGGAGAGCGGCAACGTCACCGTCACAGAGCAACTCACCCACTTCGCCGGCCTCTACCCGCGGCCGCGCCGCGTCGCCGAGGTGATCGAGGCCGTCGGCCTGGAGCCGAAGGCGAAGACCCGCATCAGCAAGCTCTCCGGCGGCCAGCGTCGGCGCGTGGACGTGGCGCTGGGCATCATCGGCCGGCCCGAACTGTTGTTCCTGGACGAGCCCACCACGGGCTTCGACCCCGAGGCACGCCACCAGTTCTGGGACCTCGTGCGCCGGCTCAAGGCGGAGGGCACGACCATCCTGCTCACCACGCACTACCTCGACGAGGCCGCCCAGCTCGGCGACCGGGCGGGCGTGATCAACGACGGCCGGCTGATCGACATCGGTGCCATCGGCGAGATCGGCGGGGCGGATGCCCGGGTCCCCTTGGTGCGCTGGCGCGACGCTTCCGGCACGCTCCAGGAGAAACGCACGCAGGAACCGGCGCGGCTGGTGGCCGAACTCGCCGCGGCATCCGGTGGCGAACCCGGCAACCTCGAGGTGATCCGGCCCAGCCTGGAGGACATCTACCTCGGCCTGGTGCGCGGCAGCCGGCCGGCCTCCGGCACGACGGATGCGGCGGACGCCCTGGGGAACGACGCGGAGGTGCTCGCATGAGCCGGCTCGAGACGGACTCCGGCAGCACGACCCGAGCTGCGGCGAGCGCAGAGCGGCCAGGGTCTCGTGCGAGGTCGACGGCGAGGTCGAGGTCGAGCGCCGGGCTGGCGACGGTCCTGCGGGTCGGGCTTTCCCGCATCCGTTACGAGACCCGGATCTACTTCCGCACCACGGACAGCGTGTTCTTCACGTTCCTGTTCCCGTTCATCATGCTGGCCATCTTCACGGCCGCTTTCGGGTCGTCGGGCAATGTGGGCGCCGCGCCCGACGGCACCGGCGGCATCAGCGTGGGCGCGTATTACCTGCCCGGGATGCTCGCCGCCGGCATGCTGCTCTCGGGGATGCAGAACCTCGCCGTCGACATCGCCGGGGAGAAGGGCGACGGCACCCTCAAACGGCTCGGCGGCACGCCGCTGTCGCCGCTGAGCTATTTCATCGGCAAGATCGGTCAGGTTCTGGTGACCGGTATCTTCCAGGCGGCGCTGCTGATCCTGGTCGCCCGGGTGCTGCTCGGCATCGACCTGCCGACCGAACCGGGGAAGTGGCTGACCTTCGCCTGGGTGTTCCTGTTCGGCGTCGTCACCTGCGCTTTCCTGGGCATCGCGCTCTCGGCGCTGCCCCGCTCGGGCAAGAGTGCCACCGCGGTGGTCATTCCGATCGTGCTGATCCTGCAGTTCATCTCCGGCGTCTACCTGCAGTTCTACCTGCTGCCGGACTGGATGCAGAACCTGGCCAGCGTGTTCCCGCTCAAGTGGATGGCTCAGGGCATGCGCGGCGTGTTCCTGCCGGACAGCTTCGCCAGTCTCGAGCAGAGCGGCGCCTGGGACTTCCCGCTGATCGCGCTCAACCTGGCGATCTGGCTGGTCGTCGGGCTCGTGCTCAGCCGGGTCACCTTCCGCTGGATCCGCAAGGACACCTAGGGCCGTTCCGCGCTGCGCGGTCGCGCTGCCGGGTCGCGCTGCCGGGTCGCGCTGCCGGGTCGCGCTGCCGGGTCGCGCTGCGGTGCAGCAATTCCCGGGCAGAACGAATTCGACGGAGATTTTGCCCGCATCGGGCCCGAAACACCGGAATCCCACTTTTTAGAGCAGAATCTCCGTCGAATTGGTAGGGCGCCGGACACCGTTTCCCGTTTGGGGCGAGACGGGCCGCCGGGCGAAGGACCGGGCTGGACGCGGCATCCGTCGCCGGCCGGGGGCATTGTCGGCCGGATCCACCGCGAGCAGACTGTCAGCATGACCGATGCCCCCGAGAGTTAGGCGACGACGGTGCCCGCCGGGGTGGCCGCCGCCGGGAGTGCCCGTGGCTCGTGGCGCGACCGCCGCCCCGAGGTCGGCTTCGCCGCGATCGTGCTGGGCCTGGCCCTCCTCGCCGGAGCCGTCGCGGCCGCCGTGATCTCCGGCGGCGTCTGGTCTGCCGCGGTGCCGGTCGTCGGCCTGTCCGTCGCACTCGGCGTGCTCGCCGTCGGGATCATCGTGCTGGGTATCCGCGGCAAGCAGAGCGGCGCCGTCGGCCGGTTCGCCTTTCTGGCGGCCGTGGTCCTGGTAGTCGTGGGCCTGTTCCCCGCCGGCACGCAGTTCTTCCCGGTCGGAGCCGCCACCTGGACCGTGAGCGCCGACGCCGCCGGCGCTCCCCCGGGCTACGCCGTGCTCTCCGGCCGGGCGACCATCGAGCTCTCGGCCCTCGACGCCGCCGCCGCGGAGGCGCGCACGATCGACGTCTGGATGGGGGTCGGCGTGACCGAGCTCGTCCTGCCGGACAACCGGTCCGTGCGCGTCGAGGCCAGCACCCTGGCCGGCGAGATCGATTACGTCGGCGAGAGAGCCGCGGTGCAGCAGGGCGGCATCTTCTTCCACGACGCGCGCACGTTCAACCCCGGCGACGCCCCGCCGGTCGCGCGCGTGCGCGTCTGGACCCTCCTCGGCCAGGTCTCGGTCGTCGGCGCCGACCCCGGGGGCCCCTGATGGTCACCCCGCACCCGGACGACCCCGCCGCGGCCGAGCCCGGTAACGACGAAGCCAGCAGCGGCGAGCCGCGCACGGACCCACCGGGCACGGGCGAGCGCACGGATGCCGCAGCGCCCGAACCCGACACCGACGCACTGTCCGAGACGGTCGCGCTGGAGCCCGCGGCGTCCGAGGCCGAGGTCTCCGACCTCACCGTGGCCCTGGCCCCCGCCCCCGACAGCGCGGCCACCGGACCTGCCGTTCCCGACGACCTGACCGTGGCGTTCACCCCGGTGCGCGACGGCGTGGAGCCCGACCGCGAGGCGCCCGAAGCCGGTGCGTCCGAGCCCTCCGACCTCACCGAGGCCTTCGCCCCCGGGCCCGATGCCACCAGGCCCGGAACCGGGCCCGGCACCGGCACCGACCCAGACGGTGCGCACACCATCGCGTCCCCGGGGCCGATCCCCGAATACCGGCTCGAGCGGACCGGAACCGGAACCGGAACCGGAACCGGAACCGGAACCGGCACCGGCACCGCGGCCGACACGGCAGCGGACACGACGGGCGACACCGCGACGCTTCGTTATCTCCCGGCCGATCTCCCGGCCGCCGAGCCTGTCCGCCCGGCGACGGGGGCACCCGCCTACCCGGTCGCCGGTGGGCCGGGGTACCCCGCGGCAGCGGTGCCGGACGTGCCCGCGCAGCCGACGGCATCCGTGCGCCGCACTCGCCGGCCGCTCTTCGGCACCATCGTCTGGGGCGTGCTGCTGCTCGCCTTCGCCGCCTTCATGCTGATCGGGGTGCTGGCGCCCGCCCCCGCGGACCCGACCCTCCGGCTTCTCAGCGGTGTCGTCGCGATCGGACTGCTGCTCATCGTCGTCGGCATCGTCGTCGTGTTCCGCCGAGCCGACTGACCACCGACCCGGGGCCACCGGCCCGGGCTACAGGTCCAGACCGACCAGCACCGGCTCGGGCTGCAGGTTGACGCCGAACTCGGCCTGCACCCGGCCCAGCACGAGGCGGGCGAGTTGTGCGATCTCGTCGGCGGTCGCTCCCCCCGTGTTGGTCAGCGCGAGCGTGTGCTTGCTCGACACGGCGGCGCGCGAACCGGGCAGCCGGAAGCCGCGCGTGATGCCCGAGTTCTCGATCAGCCAGGCCGCGCTCAGCTTGACCAGCGGCACGACGGGCGTGCCCGGGATCGGTCCCACCCCGGCGTACTCGTCGAGCGGGATCACTCGGTCGGGCAGCTCCTGCTCGTTCAGCGGCCAGCGCGGGCATGCGGCCGGCAGGGTGCGCGAGAAGGCCAGCGACACGATCGGGTTGGTGAAGAACGAACCGGAACTGCGGGTGTCCGGGTCGGCCGGGTCGAGCACCATCCCCTTCGCCGCGCGCAGCCCCAGCACGGTCTCCCGCAGCGCGGTCAGCGGCACGCGGTCGCCCAACTGCACGCCGAGGGCCGTCGCGAGCTGCGCGTACGCAACCGGCCGACTGAGGGCGCTGCCGAGAACGGATGCCTCCGCCCGGGTGTCGTGCAGGTCCAGTTCCACCGCGACCACCAGGCCGCGGAGCCCCTGCTTGAGCACCGAGGTGCGATAGCCGAGTGCGAGCTCCGCCGCGGGCATCCGGCGCAGCTCATGGGTCTCGTAGTCCAGGAAGTCGATCGCCGCCAGGCTGCTGCCGAGCTCCTGCCCGTAGGCGCCGATGTTCTGCACCGGGGCCGCCCCGGTCGACCCGGGGATGCCGGACAGGGCCTCGATGCCGGCCCAGCCCTGCGCGACCGTGTAGGCCACCAGCTCGTCCCACGGTTCGCCGGCCTGCACGCGCAGCCGCAGCCGCCCGGGCTCGGTCGAGGCCGAGGCCGACGCAGAAGCAGACGCCGGCTCAGAAGCAGAAGCAGAAGCAGGGTCGAGCACGCTGACCCCGCGGGTCAGCACCCGGATCACGGTGCCGTCGAAGCCCTCGTCGGCGACCACGGTGTTGGAGCCGCCGCCGAGCAGCATCCAATCGTCACCGGACGCCCACGCCTCGAGCGTCTGGTCGACCAGGTCCTGCTCGGTCGCCGGGGAGACCATCCGGGCCGGGGGGCCGCCCACGGCCATGGTGGTCAGCTGGGCGAAAGGAGGGGGTGCGAGCTCGGTCATCGGGCGCGGTCCGCTCAGACCAGGCTGACGCGGGCCTGCGCCTTGCCGAGCACAGTCACCTCGTTGGCCGACACGGCGAGGTCGATGCGGGCGATTCCGGCGGCCGGGTCGATGGCGCCGACCTTGGCCACCACGGTCACTTCGGCGCCGTCGACCGGATCCACCAGCACCGGGCGGGTGAACCGCACCTGGTAGTCGACGATGCGGCCGGGGTCGCCGGCCCAGTCGACGACCGGCTGCACGGCGAAGCCCATGGTGAGCATGCCATGGGCGAGCACCCCCGGCAGGCCGACGGAGACGGCGACGTCGTCACGGTAGTGAATGGGGTTGAAGTCCCCGGATGCTCCGGCGTAGCGCACCAGGGAATCGCGCGTCAACGGGAACGTGCCGGTGGCGACGACGTCGCCCACGGTCAGGTCGGCGAGAACGGGTGTTGCCTGGCTGGTCATTCGTCTCCCCTGACGACGAGGGTGGAGGTCGCGGTGACCACGTGGGCGCCGGCGGCGTCGACGACGCGCGATTCGGCCGTCACCATCGAGTGGCCGCCGAGGCTCTTGACGCTCGCCACCGTGAGGGTGGCGGTGAGCAGGTCGCCGGCCACGATCGGGCGGCTGAAGCTGAATCGCTGGTCGCCGTGCACGACCCGGCTGAAGTCGATTCCGGCATCCGGCTCGGCCAGAAGCTGCGCCAGCGTGGCCTCCTGCACGACCACGGCGAAGGTGGGCGGGGCGACGACGTCGGCGTAGCCCGCGGCGCGCGCGGCTTCCGGGTCGAGGTTGATCGGACTGGTGGCGAAGACGGCGCGGGCGAACTCGCGCACCTTCTCCCGGCCGACAAGGTAGGGGGCGACGGGCGGGAAGACCCGGCCCTGCAGTTCGGGGTTGACAGACACAGGAGGAGCTTACCTTTTCGCACCCGGCACGGATCGGGCAGACTGGCTGATGTGGAATTCAAGCGCGTACGCTTCACCGACCAGGAGGTGGCCCCGCTCCTCGCCGACCTCCGCCGCGAGTACGACGAGCGTTACGGCGACGGCGACTCCGTGCACGACGTTCCGGGCGGGGCGTTCGAGCCGCCGACGGGCGGCTTCCTGGTGCTGCTCGACGGGGGCGCCACGGTGGCGGGCGGCGGCATCCGTCGGCTCGACGACACGACCGGCGAGGTGAAACGGATGTGGACCAACCCGGCCTACCGCCGGCAGGGCCACGCCTCGGCCGTGCTCGCCGCCCTCGAGGAACTGGCCCGCGAACTCGGCTACCGGCAGCTGCGCCTGGAGACCGGGCACGCGCAGCCGGAGGCCCTCTCGCTGTACCGCCGCCTCGGCTACCGGGAGATCGGCAACTACGGCATCTACGAGCGCGCGCACGGGTTCGAACGCACCCTCACGACCGGCGACGACCTCACCTGAGTTGCGGCCTGAGGGCCGGCCGGGGCGCCGGTATTGGCCAGCGCCACGGGCGCTTGATACCGTAGTCATGCCATGCATAACAAATTAGAGCCTCACCCCGACCTTCCCATCGACCTGCCCACGGCCGAACGCATCCATGCGGCCGTCGCGCACTATGGCGAACAAACGGTCATCGACAACTCGATCGCGCTCCTCCGCGCCAAGAACGCGGGCAAGGACTTCCTGCTCTACGCCGGCGGACGCCACGCCCTGGGCATCCTCGAAGGCGCCCCCGCCCTCTACTGGCCCGAGCTCTGGGGCGCCCGCGCGCTGCTCTACGTCTGGAGCGACGGCGCCGCGCCGTACATCGTCGTCGGCCTGAACAACCAGGCCTGGCGGGTGCGCGAGATGTGCGCGAAGGTCATCCTGCTCCGCGGCCTCGAGGTCGCCCCCAAGCTCGTGCGCCTGACCACCGATGAGGTGTCGCGCGTGCGCGCCGCCGCCCTCCACGCGCTGGCCGCCCAGGGCACCGAGGACCACCTCGCCACGATCGTGCAGCGCCTGCGCGACCCCGACAAAGAGGTGCGTCGTGCGGCCCAGCAGGCCCGGGACGTGCTCAACGCACGGTTCAGCCTGACCGCGGACTCCACCCAGGGCGTCGAACAGACCCACGGCACCAAGCACAGCCACCCGAGCGAGTAGTTCGGCCGCCCGGCGGGCACACCGCGCCGGCACAATCTGCACCGCAACGGGGGACCGGATGTTTCAGCGCTACGTCGCCATCGGCGACAGCTTCACCGAGGGCGTCGGCGACGACCTGCCGGGCGGGCAGGTGCGCGGCTGGGCCGACCTCGTCGCGCTCGGCCTGGCCGCGGCATCCGAGGCCCCCGTGTCCTACGCGAACCTCGCCGTGCGGGGCCGGCTGCTCGGCCCGATCGTCGCCGAGCAGCTCGAGCCGGCCCTCGCGCTCGGCCCGGACCTGATCAGCATCTGCGGCGGCGGCAACGATGTGATGCGCCCCCGGGTCGAGATCTCCTACGTGGTCGGCCTGCTGCAGCAGGCCGTCGACCGCGCCCTCGACGAGGGCGTGCACGTGCTCGTGCTCAGCGGCGGCAATCCGTCGCACCACCTGCCGCTCGGCAACCTGATGCGCCAGCGCGGCGACCGGCTGGCCGACGCCGCGCGCGCCGCGTTCGACCGGCCGGGCGTCACCCTGGTCGACAACTGGGTCGACACCGAGCTCGAGCACAAGCGGTTCTGGTCCGTCGACAAACTGCACCTGAACGCCCTCGGGCACACCCGGGTGGCGACGAACGTGCTGGCCGAGCTCGGCGTCCCGGTTCCGGTGGAGTGGCTGGATGCGCCGGCCGCGTCCGCCGAGCACGTGCAGGGCACGGCGGCGTACTACCGCGAGTTCGTGCTGCCGTGGATCGGCCGCCGCCTCACCGGGCGCTCCTCCGGCGACGGCCGCCCGCCGAAGCGCCCCGCCCTGGAGCCGGTCGACGCCGACTGAGGGGTCCCGCCCCACGCAGCCGCCACGCGCCCCGCCGCGCCCGCCCGTCGCGAC
>NZ_SOGU01000002.1:0-38764 GCF_004403275.1 Cryobacterium sp. TMT4-10 | reverse complement strand
GGGCGGCGCCACCAGAGTCGCGACCGACCCGGCCGCGGCGTCCCCGCCCACCGCCGGCGCGAGCACCGCCGGCGCGAGCACCGCCGGCGCGAGCACCGCCGCGAGCTGGGCGTCCCGGGCGAACAGCGGTGCCAGGGCGCCCTCGATGTGCTGGTCGATGATGTGCGGCACGTAGGTGCTGAGGATCATCTCGAACCCCTCGTCGCCGATCTTCCAGGCCATGTCCTCCTCGCCGATGGGGGTGATGACCGTCTCGAACAGGTCGAGGTTGAACGCCTTCTCACCCGGCTCGGGGGGCCGGGCGCTGACGATCCCCGCGGCCGCCCCATCCGAGAACAGCGACGAGGCCACGATGGTGTCGGGGTCGTCGGAGGTGCGCAGGTGAAGCGAGCAGAGTTCGGCGCTGACGACGAGAACCACGGCGGTGGGATCGGCCTCGACGAACTGCTTCGCCGTGCGCAGCGCCGGCATCGAGGCGTAGCAGCCCATGAATCCGAGGTGGTAGCGCTGGGTGGCCGGGCTCAGCCCCAGCTCGCGTACGAGCATGTAATCGGGGCCCGGCGCGAAGAAGCCGGTGCAGGACACCGTGACAACGTGCGTCACATCGGATGCCTCGATGCCGGGACAGGCCGCGAGCGCGCGGCGCCCGGCTTCCACGAAGAGTTTGGTCGCCTCGACGATGTAGAGCTCGTTCCGCACCCGGGTGCTGGGTCGGAGCAGCCGCTGCGTCGCCGGGTCGAAGAACTGCGGGTCGGTCACCTCCGATTCCCGGGCGGGTGTGTCCAGGGTGAGTTCGTCGATGACGCTGTGCCGGGTGTCGATGCCCGACAGATTGAAGGAGACCGTCACCAGCCGTTTTCCGAGTCGGCTGAGATCCGGCTGCGACGCGAACACGTCGCGCACCTGCTCCTGGATCAATACTGTCGGCGGAACCACGGTCTGCAGCGCTCTGAGGGTGACGGACATGCCCTCAGTGTTACACGCAGGCCAGCCGCCCACACCCCCGGGACACGCGATGACGCGGACGGCACACGAGATGCTCAGCCGCCACGAAACCGATCGGCGCCGGCCTACGGCAGGCGCGAGAACAGCCGGGTGCCCGCGAACGCGACGCCCAGGCCCGCGGCGACGATCGCCGTGACACCGCCGATGTAGGCGATCAACGGGCCGGGGGTCTCGCCGAAGGCCCGGAAGTACGTGACCAGGAAGGCGGCCGCCGCCACGACGGCGAAGGGAACCAGAATCCGGAGCTGGACGCGGCCGCCCACGCCGGCCGATCCGCCGCGCGCGGCGGTCGACGCCCACGGCCCGCGGGTCAGCACGAGGCCGGCGACGCAGCCCCACACGGCCACCACCAGCAGCGCCGCGATCACGTCGCTGGGCCGGTGCCAGCCGTTGGCCAGTGTGGCCACCCCGGCGGCGATGGCGAACCCCGAACCGCCGAGTGCGGCCAGCCAGCGCGTGCGGGGGCTCGCTACCAGAAAGATGGCGAGAGCGGATGCCGCGGCCACGGTCGTGTGCCCCGACGGGAACGAGTTCCCGTCGTACCCTTCCACACCCAGGTCGGGCCGAGAGAGCAGCCCGCCCTTGAGCAGCTGGGTGGTCAGCACGGCCGCCAGCGCCGCGCCGAAGGCGACGATCAGAGTCTTGCCGTTGCGGCGCACGGCCGTGACGATGCCGGCGAGCACCAGACCCGCGACCACGGAGACCAGGGGCAGAGCATCAAGCAGCTGCTGCGCGAGCGGGGTCACGCTGCGGCGTCCGAACTCGGCGCCGTCGAAGGCGAGCTGGTCCATGGTCTGGCCGGCGAGGGTGCGCACGAAGAACAGGTAGATCCCGGTGAACACCAGGATGGCGGTGATCATTCCGGCCAGATAGCGAACGGGGCTGATCGTTGACGAGGTGCGCACATTCCACCTTCGCACGGCCCGCCTGGGGAAGCACCATCGAGCGCTCTTGACTCGGCAGGGGTCGGCGTACCGTTGAAATTTGAGAAAAGGTCATGGACTGGGCTGGTTCCAGCGAAAAGAGAAGACGAAGCGCGAGCCGGAACCGGGTGGTTTCACCGGTCTCGAAGGCGACTTCGAGGCGGAGCGGCGCCGCGCGGCCGCCGCCGCCCATGAGCCCACGCAGGCCTACGAGAACGACAGCCTGGACAAGCCCGTCTTCCCCGACTCGACCTCCGGATTGACGTACCCGTAGCCATCCATCGCGCAGGAAGCCCTTCGCTGAGCGCGAACAGAACGGGACCCTGGGCCGATTGCGGCACCGCTCAAGCGCGGTTACATTGGCAATAGTTGAGCGCCCAAGACTCAACTCTGGAAGCAAACCGCCCAAGAACCAGCCGGACCTCCGGTTCGATCCGACGATCTGACCAGACCCGGCCGATGAAAGGAATCGCTATGGCAACGTCCTATGACCCGTTCCGCGAGCTGGACCGAATGGCCTCCGCTCTGATCGACAACCGGGGCCCGCGCGTGATGCCGATGGACCTCTTCCGGGAAGGTGACCACTACGTGCTCAGCGCCGACATGCCCGGGATCGATCCGGGTTCGGTTGACATCGACGTCGACGGCCAGCTGCTCACGATCCGTGGGGAGCGCACCATGGCGAACCACGAAAACGTGAAGTGGATCACCCGGGAGCGCCTGGCCGGTTCGTTCCTGCGTCAGTTGAACCTGGGCCAGGGCATCGATGTCGAGAACATCAGCGCCACGTACAACAACGGCGTGCTGACCGTCACGATCCCCGTTCACGAGGCGGCCAAGCCCCGCAAGATCGAGGTGCAGAGTTCGGGCGAGCCGACGATGCAGGTGACGGAGTCCGCGAAAGCGGGCACGAAGAAGGCGAAGGCCTGACGAACGAAACGGGTGGGCCCGGAGCATTGCGCTCCGGGCCCTTCGTTGTGTTTTCGCGGTGTACACCGCATGTTCACCCGATGCTGATGCACTATTCGGAGTAGAGTCAGCGGACTCACCGAAGAGTTAACAGCACCAACGAATGGATATTCAGTGAACATTCGAACGGCCGAATACCCCAGGCCGGATCATTTCCTGCTTCACCTCAGCGACACCCACCTGCTCGCCGACGGCGGGCGCCTCTACGGCCGGGTCGACAGCACCGCCCACCTGGCCCGGCTGTTCGCCGACGTCGAAGCATCCTCGGGCCGCCCGGATGCCATCATCATCACCGGTGATCTGGCCGACAAGGGCGAACCGGATGCGTACGCAACCCTGCGCGGCATCGTCGAGCCGGCCGCCGCCCGGCTCGGAGCGCGGGTGTTCTGGGTGATGGGCAATCACGACGACCGGGCGGCCTTCCGCACCACGCTGCTGGACGAGGCGCCGAACACGGACCCGATCGACCACGTCGACTACATCGGCGGCCTGCGCATCATCACGCTCGACACCTCCGTACCCGGCCACCACTACGGCGCCGTGACCGACGCCCAGCTCGACTGGCTGGCCCGGGAGCTTCGCACCCCCGCCCCGGACGGCACAATCCTGGCCATGCATCACCCGCCCGTGCCGAGCGTGCTCGACCTGGCCGTCTCGGTCGAACTCCAGGACCAGTCCGCGCTGGCGCGGGTGCTGCGCGGAACGGATGTGCGCAGCATCCTGGCCGGCCACCTGCACTACTCCTCAACGGCCATGTTCGCGGGCATTCCGGTCTCCGTGGCCTCGGCCACCTGCTACACCCAGGACCTGAACGTTCCGGTCGGCGGCACCCGCGGCCGCGACGGCGCCCGCACCTTCAACCTCGTGCACGTCTACGCAGACACGGTGCTGCACTCGGTGGTGCCGCTCGGCGACTACCCGGCGCTCGACTACATCGAAGCGGCGGAGAGCGCCCGGCGCCTGGCGGGCGACGGCATCCGGATCATGCCCGCGGGTACTCTGCCAGCGTTCCGTGAACCCCCAATGACCACACCGATCCGGGTTCTGCGCTAACTGACAGCGGGCTAACCGACAGCGGGCTAACCGACAGCGCGCCGACCGACAACTCGCCGCCCGCCGGCACGGTCGGCGCCTGCCCGGCGTCGGCCTGGAACTCGCGTTCCCAGGGGGCGACGATCGGGAAGTACCGTTCGAGGAATTCGGTCACGGCCGCACGGCGCACATCGTCGGAGATCTCGGGGAAGCTGCCGTCGTTGAGGCAGAACATGTCCTGGTCGCGGCGTTTGCGCAGCTTGTTCATCTGGCGCAGGGCCAGTTTGAGGGTGGTCTCCACGTAGAGCGAGCGCACCTGGGTCTGCTCGACCGCGCGCCCCGTCATCAGTGCATAGAAGTGGTAAAGCGAGTTCGTGACCGAGATATCCGTCGCGGAGCGGAACCGGCTGGCCGCGGTGCGGGCGAAGTCCTCGGGGAACTCGGCCTCGAGCTCGGCCATCACGCTCTTCCGCAGCGGTGCCGGCGTGTGCTCGAGGTGCCGGGTGGTGACCTTGCCGAACCGTTCGCGCAGCAGCGCCCGGTTGACCCGGGCCGCGTTCTCGAACCCGCTTCGGCTGGGGTCGTTCTCGCCCAGGCCGATCCGGGTGGAGGCCTCCACGAATTTGGTGATGCCGCCCGGGGAGAAGAACAGCTCCGGTCCGACCGGGCGGCCGAAGAACATGTCGTCGTTGGAATAGATGAAGTGCTCCGCCAGCCCGGGGATGTGGTGCAGCTGGCTCTCCACGGCGTGCGAATTGTGGGTCGGCAGTGCGCTGGTGTCGGGGAAGAAGTCCTCGCTGCGCATGATCGTGACGCGCGGGTGCTCGGCGAGCCACTCGGGGGCCGGCGAATCCGTCGCGATGAAGATGCGCCGCACCCAGGGCGCGAACATGTACACGCTGCGGAGCGCGTACTTCAGCTCGTCGATTTGGCGGAAGCGGGCCTCAGACTCGTCGCCCGAGCCCACGACGTAGGCCTGCATGCGCTTGGCCCGTTCCCGCTGGAAGTCGCTGGATGAGCCGTCGACCCAGGAGAAGACCATGTCGATGTCGAAGCTGACGTCGCTGGCCAGGTCGTCGAACATGTGCTGCAGGGTGCGCCAGGTGCGCCCGAAGAGTTCGATCGTGGTCTCGCGTACCTCGGCGCGCGGCATCCGGGTGCGCATCAGCGAGTTCTCGACCGGGGCGACGATCTCGTCCTCACCGAAGTACCAGAGTTCGAGCTGAAAGGCCGTCTCGGCGCCGTACCGCAGGCGGCCGATCGGTTCGATCCGCGGGCGGTAGACCCGGAACACGGATGATGCGCGCAGCGTGGACAGGGCGCCGTCGGCCAGCAGCAACGGCTGGGTCAGGCTGCCGTCCAGCGGCAGGGCGTAGAAGGGCTCCTTCGCGAACGCTGCGATCAGGATGCGGGTGAGCTGCTTGCGGCGCTTGCGGTCGACCGCGATCACGGGCCGGTCATGGTCGCCGCGCACGAGCAGGAAGTCGATGCCGGCGGCGTCGAGCACGTCGGCGACGGCGAGCAGGTCCTTGACCCGGGACTCGCGCGGCGTGAAGTGTCCGTTGATCAGATTGATCTCACCCTTGCGCACGACGACGTCTTCCCGGTCGAAGCGGCGGGTGCGGGGGTCAGGGGTCAGCAGAACGAGCTCAGGCTCGTGGCTGATCGACAGTTCGGGGCTGGCCGACGTGGTGGCCGGGTCGAGCGGGGCATGCCGGTCGTCTTCTGGGCGATCGAAACTAGACATGGTCCTCCTCGAGAATTGGGAACACTGATTCTCAAGGCAACCGCGTGCAATGCCAGGGAGAGTGCGTCCGTTGGTACCGGACAGCCACGAACCCCTTCGAGTCAGGGAGCGAAGCAGCCGGTGGAACGCGGTGGCGCCTCCCCTAGTGTACGTCGCCGCCCTGACGCCGGGTGCGTGGTCGCTCTGGTGTCGCTACGGGGCGCCGATCCCGAACAACCCGATAATCAGAGCCATCAGCAGCAGGGTGACCAGTTCGTGCGCGATGTTGAGCACGGTGAGGCCCGCCGGGCGGCGATCGAATGCGTCGTGCGTGATCATGCGGGCCGCCGTGAAGCCGGCCCAGAGGATGAGCGCCGTCAGCAGTGCGTTGGCGAGGAAAGAGCCGCCGTAGAACGCCTGCACGATCGCCGCGGCGCCGGCCAGCACCCAGGCCGTGAGGAAGCTGACGACCACGGTGACGACGAGCGGGGCCGCCGAACCCGGGCGCACGCTCTCCTCGTCGTGGCCGACGGCCTTCATCCAGTAGGTGCCGAACACCCGGCGCGAATACCAGATCGCCCCGACTGCCATGCTCGACGCGGTGGCGAGGAGGACGGCCCAGATGTTTGTTTCGGGAACCATGTCGGAATCCTTTGGGAGTGGGCTTCGCCGGTTCAGGCGGAGCGGTTGGGTAATTGGGGATCGCGCGGTTCGGGGTTGTCGGCCAGATAGGCCGCGAGCACCCGGGCGTGGTTGACGACCGGGTCGCGGGCGCCGTAGACGAGGGTCGTCTCGGTGTGCGCGGCCGTGTTCCGGGCGAGGAGTGCCCTGAGCTCGGCCACGGCTTGCCGGGTCTGCGGCGCTGCCCCCAGTTCGGCGGTGTAGCGCTCCGCGAACTCGGCCAGCCGAGCGGGGTCGTGGTTCCACCAGGTGCGCAGATCGGGACTGGGGGCGACGTCCTTGAGCCAGAGATCGAGCCGGGCGTGCTCCTTCGAGACCCCGCGCGGCCACAGCCGGTCCACGAGCACGCGCACGCCGTCGGACTCCGCCGGCTCGTCGTAGACCCGCTTGATCAGGATGTCCATGCGGCCAGTCTCGTCTCGGTCGGGTACTTTCTCTAGTCCGCGTCTGCGGTCTGCGTTGCGGTCTGCGTTGCGGTCTGCGTTGCGACGGTCGGCAGGTCGGCCGGGTCGGTAACCGGCAGGCTGCAGACGAAATCGCGGCAGAGGTACGCCGTGGGCCGCTGGTCGCGCACGGTGCGGTCCCGGAACAGCTCGAAACCCGCGGCCGCGAATGCCTCGGCCTGGCCGTGGGTGACGGATGCGACGAGTCCGGCGACGCGACGGCGCACCGCGTCGAGCAGCTCACCGGACGTGCCCGGCCGGGCGTCCTCGTCCGGCACCACGACCACCAGTTGCTCGGCCGGACCGGCCAGCTCGGCCAGGAGACGGAGGGCCGCGCCGAACGCGAGCGGCCGCTCCCGGACGCGGTCGGCCAGCAGCGCCATCGCCGCCACGGCGGCCGTGCGATACCGGTCCTCGGCGGTCAGCAGGAACAGCAGGTGCGCCGCCTCGGCGGTCGCCGTGATCCCCGACGGGTAGGCGCCCTCCGACGGGTCGACCTCCAGGGCGAGGCCCTGGCCGGCCAGGATCGGGTCCGGGCCGTCCGGCGCTCGAAACGGCGTCCGGGCCGGGGCATTCCCGGCCGTGTGTGCGGTGTCGGCGGTGTTGGCGGTGTTGGCGGTGTTGGCGGTGTCGTCGGTGGTGTCAGTGGTGTCAGTGGTGTCAGTGGTGTCAGTGGTGTCGGCGGTTTCGGGTGTTTCGGCTGTGTCGGTGGTGGTCGATAGCGTGGCGTCGATCAGTCGGCGCGCTGCCGTGGCGTATCGCACCTCACCCGTCGCGAGAGCCAGCTCGAGGAGGCCCGATGCCAGCATCCCGAAGTCCTCCAGTGTGGGCTGGGCGGTCGACGTGCGCCCGGCGATCGACGCCCGCACGAGACTCCCGTCCCGGCGGAGGTGGTGCTCGAGCAGGTAGTCCGCCGCCCGGGCCGCGGCCGCCGTGAAGGTGGGCTGGTCGAAGGCGAAGCCGGCCCGGGCCAGCGCGGCGATGCCGAGGCCGTTCCAGCCGGTGAGCACCTTCTCGTCGAGTGCGGGCGGGGTTTCCTGCCGGCGGTCGTCTTCGTCGAGAGCGTAGTAACCGCCCTCGACGCGGCGCCCTCCGACGGTGCTTTCGGAGTCCTGCGCGCTGGCGAATCCGCCTCCGGGCAGGCCGAGCACGGTGATCAGGAAGCGTGCAACGCCCCCGGCGACGGAGCGCGCCCACTGCTCGCCGGTGAGCTGCCAGGCCCGGGTGTAGAGGTCCAGCAGTTGCGCGTTGTCGTAGAGCATGCGCTCATAGTGCGGATCACTCCAGTCGCGGTTGACGGCATACCGAAAGAAGCCGCCCTCGACTGAATCACGCAGCGGCGACGCCCCCATCCGCTTGAGGGTGCGCAGCGCGAGCGCCCGCCCGGACTCCTGCCCGGGTTCTTGCCGGGGTTCTTGCCGGGGCTCCGTGGCGCGACCGAGCAGGAAACCGAGAACCGGCGCGACCGGGAACTTCGGCGCGCCGCCGAAACCGCCGAAACGCGGGTCTTCCTGCGCCGCGACCTCGCCCGCCACCCGGTCGAGGTCGTCGTCGCCCGGCAGCTGCCCCGCGGGGATCTGCTGCGCGGCGGCGGCGAGCGCGTCGGCCACCAGCGACGCGCTCTCGGTGACCTCCGCGCGGCGGGTGGTCCAGGCATCCGTCACCGCCTCGAGCACCTGCCGGAACGACGGATGCCCCGGCAGCGGCAACGGGGGAAAATACGTGCCGGCGTAGAACGCCTGCCCCTCCGGGGTGACGAAGACGTTGAGCGGCCAGCCCAGCCCGCCCACGAACGCGCTGGCCGCGGCGAGGTAACTGGCGTCGACCTCCGGGTGTTCCTCCCGGTCGACCTTGATGCTCACGAAGTGCGCGTTGAGGTAGTCGGCGAGGTCCGGGTCGCTGAAACTCTCCCGGGCCATCACGTGGCACCAGTGGCAGGTCGAATAGCCGATCGAGACGAGCACGGGCACGTCGCGCAGGCGCGCCTCCACGAATGCCTCCGCCCCCCAGCCGTGCCAGTCGACGGGATTGTCGGCGTGCGAACGCAGGTAGGGGCTGATCGCGGCGGCGAGGAGGTTGGGCATGCCTCCATTGTGCCCGCCGCCCCCCGTGTGCGCCCGTAGCCGCCGGCCCGGCGGCGCAGCGCGCAGCGGGTACGCCCGGCTTGGTGCGCGTTCGCGCGGCCTAGTGCGGGTTCGCTCGGGTTCGCGCGGCCTAGCCTTGCCCGGTGAGTTCGCGGGCGACGAACTCCTGGCGGCGGCGCTGCACGCGCATCCAGATGAAGAAACCGGTGATGGTGAACGCCCCGTAGAAGAGGTAGAGCACGGCGGAGGCGTAGTACCCCGCGCTGAGCAGAAGCGGCACCCCGACGATGTCAACGGCCACCCAGATCAGCCAAAACTCGGTCCAGCCCTTCGCCATGCCGTAGGTCGCGAGCAGGGATCCGGTGAAGATCCAGGCGTCGGCCCAGACCGGTTCGAACGAGCCGAGCGCGCGGAAGATCGGCGTCAGGATCAGGGTGCCGGCGACCAGGCTCAGGCCGAGCAGGATGCGCGTGCGGTTGCCGGCCCAGTGCGGCGCGACCGCGACGTGCGTCGCGGAGTGGCGGCTGCGCGACCACTGCACCCAGCCGAAGATGGACACGACGATGAACATGATCTGCCGTCCGGCCTGGCCGAGCAGGTTGACCGGGTTCGGCGTGCCGAAGACGGCGCCGAGGAAGACCGTGAACAGGAGGGCATTGCCGAGGATGCCGACCGGCCACGCCCACACCTTGCGGCGCATGCCCCCGACCGCGCTCAGGATTCCGAACGCGTTGCCGATGACCTCACGCCAGAGAATGGTCTGGGTTCCGATCTGCAGCTGGGCGTCGAAGAGCCACTCAATCGGATTCATCCGTCATCTTCTTTCCGTTAACCACCCAAACCTATGCCCCCACCGCCCGCAGCCGAGCCCGCTCGTCCACTCCCGAGCCCCGACTGCTGCTGCCGAGCCCGCTCCCACCCCGCAGGTCTCGAACCAATTCGACGGAGATATTGCTCTAAAACCGCGGATCCGGGCCGTTTCGGGCCGTTTCGGGCAAAATCTCCGTCGAATTCGTTAGGGGCGCGTGGGCGCGTGGGCACGGCGGGGGGGGACGGAGGCGCGGGGGCTAGTTGACGTCGTTGGGGTGCGCGCTCACGCGGCCGGCGCGCTCGAGGGACGAGATCGTGGCCAGCTCCGTGCGGCTGAGCTCGAAGTCGAAGACGTCAAAGTTTTCGGCCATGCGCCCGCGGTTGCTGGACTTGGGGAAGACGATGTTGCCGGTCTGCAGGTGCCAGCGGATGACGACCTGAGCAGGCGTCTTGCCGTGCGCTTCGGCCGCGACGGCCACCACGGGCTCCTCGAAGAGCGGGTATTTGCCCTGGCCGAGCGGCCCCCAGGCCTCGATCCGGATGCTGTGCGCCCGGGCGAACGCGGTCACCTCCCGCTGCTGGTGGGCCGGGTGCAGCTCGATCTGGTTGACCGCGGGTACGACCCCCGTTTCCGAGATGACACGATCGAGCTGGGGCTCGAGGAAGTTCGACACCCCGATCGAGCGGGCCCGGCCGGACTCGCGGATCTGCTCGAGCGCCTTCCAGCTCTCGACGTAGCGGTCGTTGGCGGGCGCCGGCCAGTGGATCAGATAGAGGTCGACGTAGTCGAGCCCGAGCTTCTCGAGGCTCTCGTCGAACGCCTCGAACGCCGACTCGGTGCCCTGGCGGTCGTTCCACAGCTTGGTGGTCACGAACAGTTCGGAGCGGTCGATGGCGGATGTCGCGAGCGCGGCTCCGACCCCCACCTCATTGCCGTAGATGGCGGCGGTGTCGATGTGCCGGTAGCCCACCTGCAGAGCGTCACCGACGATGCGGGCGGTCTCATCGGGGTCGACCTTGAAAACGCCGAAGCCGAGCTGCGGGATGGTCTGGCCGTCGTTGAGGGTCAGTGTGGGCACGGAAATGGTCATCGGCCCACCCTAGGTCGCGGCCACGGCGGCAAGCTGAACGGCAGGCAACGGCCGGGTTACGAGACCGGGTCAAGCGCGCGCGTCGGCCCAGTCCCGGCCCAGCCGCAGGTGGCACAACTCGGGACCCACGAACGGGCGCAGCTCGATCTGGTCCGGGTCGCGGCCCAGATCGCGGGCAACGCCGCGCACCAGGCCCAGGTGAACGGAACAGATGACCTCGGTGTTCCGCCGCGCGTCGTCCCGGAACGGGCAGGCGTGCAGCGCGATGACCGGGGCGGCGGGAGCAGTGGCGGCGGGAGTGGGAGCGGCAGCGTCGGGAGCGGCAGCGTCGGGAGCGGCAGCGTCGGGACCCGACGCCGCGGCATCCGTCGCCTCGTCGGGGTCGAAGCCGAGCCGGTCGAGGATGCGCAGCAGCGGCCGGACGCCCTCGTCGGCGGTCCCCCGCAGCTCGTCGGCGTAGGCCGAGGACCAGCGTTCACCGGCGCGGGTCGCCCGGGCGCGCCCGCGGTCGTCATCCTCGGCGAGTGCACCG
The DNA here is from genome assembly GCF_004403275.1 of Cryobacterium sp. TMT4-10. NCBI lineage: Bacteria > Bacillati > Actinomycetota > Actinomycetes > Micrococcales > Microbacteriaceae > Cryobacterium > Cryobacterium sp. TMT4-10. The sequence continues at coordinate 27,468 of NZ_SOGU01000002.1, read as the reverse complement.
GCGAGCACCCGGCTCATGTCGTGCTGGGCGCCGTCTTCGCGCGTGGCCGGTCCGGCCGTGAAGAGGATGCGAGGCCGCCCCCTGGTGCCCGCGCGGTCGACGGCACGGCGGATCAGGCCGGCGTTCTCGAGCTGGTCGAGGTGGAACCGGGCCGTCGTCACGTGCAGCCCGACGCGCCCCGCGACCGCGGCCGCGTCGAGGGGAGAGGCTGAGTCCATCAGGAGGTCGAGCACCTGACGGCGGGCGTCGGACGCGAGGGCGGCGTGTCGGTCCCCGTTCCCTTCCTCAGTGTTCATTCTTTGATGCTAACATCGTGCGGTTTAAGCGCCACCCCGAGTCAAGACAGAGGCAAGACAGAGACGCGACGGAGGCGAGACGAAGGCGCGACAGACCTCAGGCGGAGGTCATACGATGGAAGGCTCATGATCCCCGTCACTATCACCTTCCCGCCCGAGCTTCCGGTCAGCCAACGACGGGACGACATCGCGCGCGCCATCCGCGACAACCAGGTGGTCATCGTCGCCGGCGCGACGGGCTCCGGCAAGACCACCCAGCTGCCGAAGATCTGCCTGGAGCTGGGCCGGGAGAACATCGGGCACACCCAGCCGCGCCGCCTCGCCGCGCGCACGATCGCCGAGCGCATCGCCGAGGAGCTCGGTCAGGAGGTCGGCCAGACAATCGGTTACCAGGTGCGATTCACCGACCAGGTCGGCCCCGACACCCGGATCAAGCTGATGACCGACGGCATCCTGTTGAACGAGATGCACCGCGACCGGATGCTGCGCAAGTACGACACGATCATCATCGACGAGGCGCACGAGCGCAGCCTCAACATCGACTTCCTGCTCGGCTACCTGCGGCAGCTGCTGCCGCAGCGCCCCGACCTCAAGCTGATCATCACCTCGGCCACGATCGACCCGCAGAGCTTCGCGGAGCATTTCGCGGCGCCCGACGGCACGCCGGCCCCGATCATCGAGGTCTCCGGTCGCACCTTCCCGGTCGAACTCCGGTACCGCCCGCTCGTCGCCGAGGTCATGGACACGGACGACGACGAGACGACGGATGCCGCGCCCGGCGTCGACCGCGACTACATCGAGGGCATCTCGGCCGCGCTCGACGAGCTCGAGCGGGAGTCCAACGGGGACGTGCTCGTCTTCCTCAGCGGTGAGACCGAGATCCGTGACGCGGCGGACGCCCTGCAGGGCAAGTACGCCTCCTCGGGGCGCACCAGCCCCACCGAAATCCTGCCGCTCTACGGCCGGCTCTCCTCCGCCGACCAGCACCGGGTCTTCCAGCCGTCGACCGTGGCCGGAGTGCGGCGCCGGATCGTTCTCGCCACCAACGTGGCCGAGACCAGCCTGACCGTGCCCGGCATCCGTTACGTCATCGACGCCGGCACCGCCCGGATCAGCCGGTACAGCGTGCGCTCCAAGGTGCAGCGGCTGCCGATCGAGGCGATCTCGCAGGCGTCCGCGAACCAGCGGTCCGGCCGAAGCGGGCGCACCAGCGACGGCATCGCCATCCGGCTCTACTCCGAAGAGGACTTCGGCCGCCGGCCCGAATACACCGAGCCGGAGATCCTGCGCACGAACCTGGCCGCGGTCATCCTGCAGATGATCTCCCTCGGCCTCGGCGACATCGCCGCCTTCCCCTTCCTCACCCCGCCCGATTCCCGCGGCATCAAGGACGGCCTCGACCTGCTCGCCGAGCTCGGCGCCGTCGCGCCCGGCGCCGCGGGTCACGGCGCCGGCGGCAAGACCGAGAGCAAGCCCGGCATCTCCAAACTGACCCGGATCGGCCAGCAGCTCGCGAAACTCCCCATCGACCCGCGGTTCGGCCGGATGGTGATCGAGTCCAAGACTCAGGCCGTCAGCCGTGAGGTGATGGCGATCGTTTCCGGGCTCACCATTCAGGACCCGCGCGAGCGCCCGCTCGAGCGCCGCGCGCAGGCAGACCAGCAGCATGCCCGGTTCGCGGACCCCACCAGCGATTTCCTGAGCCTGCTGAACCTCTGGAACTACCTCGAGGCACAGCAGAAGGAGCTCGGCTCCAGCGCGTTCCGCCGCTTGTGCAAAAACGAGTTCCTCAACTATCTGCGCGTGCGCGAGTGGCAGGACGTCTACAAGCAGCTCCGCCAGATGGCCAAGCCCCTCGGCCTCCACATCGGCGACCCGACCGTGAACCCGGACGGCATCCACCGCGCCCTGCTGGCCGGCCTGCTCTCCCACATCGGGCTCAAGGACACCGCGAAGAAGGACTACATCGGCGCACGCCAGCAACGGTTCGTGATCTTCCCCGGCTCGGCGCTGGCGAAGAAGCAGCCGAACGCCGTGATGAGCGCCGAACTGGTCGAGACCAGCCGTCTGTTCGCCCGGATGAACGCCGTCGTCGACCCCGCCTGGGCCGAACCCCTGGCCGGGGAACTGTGCAAGCGCAGCTACTCCGAACCGCACTGGGAGAAGAAGCAGGGCGCCGTCGTCGCCTACGAGCGGGTCACCCTCTACGGGGTGCCGATCGTGCCCCGCCGCCGGATCCAGTTCTCCCGCGTCGACCCGGCCTACGCGCGGGACCTGTTCATCCGGCACGCCCTCGTCGAGGGCGAGTGGGACCTCGACCGGATCGACCAGAGGGTCACGGCCTTCGACCGCGCCAACACGAGCCTGCGCAAGGAGCTCGCCGAGCTCGAGGAACGCACCCGTCGCCGCGACATCCTCTTCGATGACGAGGCCGTCTTCGAGTTCTACCAGAAACGTATTCCGGCCGACGTATGCTCCACGCGCACCTTCGAGACCTGGTGGCGGCAGGCACGGATGCAGACGCCCGACCTGCTCACGATGACCGCAGACGCCCTCGTCCCCGAGGACGCCCCCGAGATCGATGAGGCCGTGTTCCCGCCGATCTGGCGGCAGGGCGACCAGAAGTTCAAGCTGAGTTACCGGTTCGAACCGGGCGAGGAAGACGACGGCGTGGCCGTGCAGATCCCCCTGTCCCTGCTCGCGCGGCTCTCCCCCGCCGGGTTCGACTGGCAGGTGCCCGGCCTCCGCGCCGACCTGGTCACGGCCCTGATCAAGTCACTGCCGAAGAGCATCCGGCGCAACGTGGTACCCGCCGCCGACTGGGCCAGGCGGCTGCTGAACGAGCTGCCCCCCGCGCCGGGCGAGGTCGGCACCGGCGCGGTCGGCGGCTCGATGTTCGACCCGGTCGACACCCCCTTCGCCGAGACCCTGGCCGCGCTGATCCAGAAGCTCACCTACGTGCCGGTGAGCGTGCACGACTTCGAACTGACCCGGGTGCCGGCCCACCTCCGCATGACGTTCCGGGTGGTCGACGAACGCGGGCGCGCGATCGCCTCCGGCAAGGACCTGGCCGACCTGCAGCGCCGGCTCGGCAATCAGGCCCGCGAGAGCGTCGCCGCGGCATCTGCTGCCACCCCCACCAACGCGATCGAGCGCTCCGGGCTCACCACCTGGGAATTCCCCGAGCTGCCCCGATTCCTCGACACCCGGCAGGGCGACAACACCATCCGCGGCTACCCGACCCTGGTCGACGAGGGCACGTCGGTGGCCATCCGGATGATGAGCACCGAAGCCGAGCAGGCCCGCACTCTGCCGGGCGGGGTGCGCCGCCTGCTCCTGCTGGCCACGCCCTCCCCCGTCGCATACGTGCAGCAGCACCTGACCGGGGCCGAGAAACTCTCCCTCGCCACCAGCCCGTACCGCACCACCCAGGCCCTGTTCGACGACTGCCTCGCGGCGAGCGTCGACGACGTGCTGTTCCGGGTGAAACCGGACGGCCAGGTGTTCATGCGCGCCGAGTTCGACACCATCCGCGACCGCGTATCCGGCGTGGTGATGGACTCCATGTTCGATACCGTCGGCCTCGTCGCCCGCATCCTCGCCGCCGCCCGCGCCGCCGACAAGGCCCTGAAGGCGTCCACCAGCATGGCCCTGCTACCGGCCCTGACGGATGCCCGCGCGCAGCTCGCCGGGCTCGTCTACCCCGGTTTCGTCAGTGCCACCGGGCTCGTGCAGCTGCGGCACCTGCCGCGCTATCTGGCCGGCATCACCGCCCGGATCGTGAAGCTGGGCGACAACCCCAGCCGCGACCGGGTCTGGATGAACGAGAGCCAGGCCGCCACGGCCCGGTTCGAAGACGCCGGCGGAAAGATCCCCCTGCAGGCGAGTGCCGCCGCCAACCTGGTGCGCGCGCGCTGGCTGATCGAGGAGCTGCGGATCAGCCTCTTCGCCCAGGAGCTCAAGGCCGCCGAACCCGTCTCGCTGCAGCGCATCCACAAGGCCCTGACCGGTTAGAACCGCGCGCAGCCACCTAGGCTGAAAGCATGGAATTCCGCTACCTCGGCTCTTCGGGCCTGAAAATCTCCGAAATCACCTACGGCAACTGGCTCACCCACGGTTCCCAGGTCGAAAACGACGTCGCCACGCAGTGCGTGCACACCGCGCTCGACGAGGGCATCACCAGCTTCGACACGGCCGACGCCTACGCCAACACCCAGGCGGAGTCCGTGCTCGGCGCCGCCCTCAAGGGCCAGCGCCGCGAGAGCATCGAGATCTTCACCAAGGTCTACTGGCCCACCGGGCCGCGCGGCCACAACGACGTCGGGCTCTCCCGCAAGCACATCATGGAGTCCGTCAACGGGTCGCTCCGCCGCCTGCAGACCGACTACGTCGACCTGTACCAGGCTCACCGCTACGACACCGAGACCCCGCTGGAAGAGACGATGCAGGCCTTCGCCGACATCGTGAGGCAGGGCAAGGCGCTCTACATCGGTGTGAGCGAGTGGACGGCCGCGCAGCTGCGCGCCGGCCACACCCTCTCCAAGGAGCTTGGCTTCAGCCTCATCTCCAGCCAGCCGCAGTACTCCATGCTCTGGCGCGTGATCGAGGACGAGGTTGTGCCGACCTCCCGCAAACTCGGGATCGGCCAGATCGTCTGGTCCCCCGTCGCCCAGGGCGTGCTCACCGGCAAGTACAAGCCCGGTCAGGCCCCGCCAGCCGGCTCGCGCGCGACCGACCTCAAGGGCGGCGCGGACATGATCAGCCGATTCATGAACGACGACGTGCTCACCCGGGTGCAGAAGCTCAAGCCGATCGCGGACGACCTGAATCTGTCGATGGCGCAGCTGGCCGTCGCCTGGGTGCTGCAGAACGACAATGTCTCGGCCGCCCTGGTCGGCGCCTCGCGGCCCGAGCAGGTGCGTGAGAACGTCAAGGCAGCGGGCGTGACGATCCCGGCCGAGAGCATGCGTCAGATCGACAAGGTGCTCGGCAAAGTCGTGGAGCACGACGCCGCGATGACCTCGGCCACCGCGCCGCAGAGCCGCCCGGCGTAATCCCCGGGCCGCTCAGCCCCACGGCGCGGCCCGCCGGCCCCACGAAAATCGCCGTTCGCGCCGAGAGTTCCCGCACCAGCGGGCATTCTCGGCGCGAACGGCGATCGTGAGTCGCGAGGGGCTAAAGCACCTTCGACAGGAACGCCTGCGTGCGGCGGTGCTGCGGGTTCGTCAGGATCTCGTCCGGGTCGCCCGCTTCGACGACGACGCCGCCGTCCATGAAGACGAGCGAGTCGGCGACCTCCTTGGCGAAGCCCATCTCGTGGGTGACCACGATCATGGTCATCCCCGACTTGGCCAGACCCTTCATTACGTCGAGCACCTCGCCGACGAGTTCGGGGTCGAGTGCGCTGGTCGGCTCGTCGAAGAGCATCAACTTGGGCTCCATCGCGAGCGCACGGGCGATCGCCACGCGCTGCTGCTGGCCGCCGGACAGGTGCGCAGGGTAGTACTCGGCCCGTTCCGCCAGGCCGACCCGCGCCAGGAGGGCACGCGCCGTCTGCTCGACCTGCGCCTTCGGCAGGCCCTTCACCCGGATCGGGGCTTCCATCACGTTCTGCAACGCCGTCATGTGCGGGAACAGGTTGAACCGCTGGAACACCATTCCGATGTCCCTGCGCTGCCTCGCCGCTTCCTTGGGCGCCATCTCATACAGCTTGCCGTTCGCCTCCCGGTAGCCGATCAGCTCGCCGTCGACGCTGAGCCGGCCGGCGGAGAGCACCTCCAGATGGTTGATGCAGCGCAGGAACGTGGACTTGCCGGAACCGCTGGGCCCGACCAGGCACATCACCTCGCCGCGCTTGACCTCGAGGGAGATGCTCTTGAGCACCTCATTCGAGCCGAAGCTCTTCGAGACCTGCTCGGCGAGCACCATGGGTGGCGCCGTGGCAACGGATGCCGCGGCCGGCGTGTTCCGGGCGCTCGGGTTCATGTCGCTCACGACTGACCTCCGGGGTTGGTGGGCGGCGTGGTCTTCGGTTTGATCGTCGGCGGCACGATCACGGTCGGCTGGCCGGAGCCGACGACCGGGACGACGCCGGTGACGACGCCCGTTCCGGTTCCGAGGTCCTTCTTGTCGTCCTGGCGGTCGCCGACCCCGCGGGCGAACCGCTTCTCGAGGAAGTACTGGCCGACCATCAGGATGGAGGTGAAGAACAGGTACCAGATCGACGCCACGATCAACAGCGGGATCGGGTTGAACGTCTCCGCGGAGATGTCCCGCGACCGGGTGAACAGTTCGAAGCTGAACGGCACGGCCGTCACGAGCGACGTCGTCTTGAGCATCGAGATCACCTCGTTGCCGGTGGGCGGGATGATCACCCGCATCGACTGCGGCAGGATCACCCGGGTCATGGTCTGCGACCAGCTCATTCCGAGCGCGGTCGCAGCCTCTTCCTGGCCCGGGTCGACCGCGAGCAGGCCTGCCCGCACGATCTCAGCCATGTAGGCCGCCTCGTTCAGGGCCAGGCCGATGATCGCAATCGTGAATGTGCTCAGCGCCGCGTTGGTCGAGAACGAGACCCAGGGGTCCATGAACGGGATGCCGATGTCGATGGTGGAGTAGATCAGGGAGATCAGGCCCCAGATGGTCAGCTGCACGTAGACCGGGGTGCCGCGGAAGACCCAGAGGTAGAACCAGGCCAGGCTCTTGACCACCGGGTTGGGCGAGAGGCGCATCACGGCCAGGATCACACCGAGGATGATCGCGATCACCATCGAGTAGACCGTGAGTTGCAGGGTAACGACGGCCGCCTGCGAAATGCGCCGGTCGAACAGGTACGTTCCGACCGCCGGCCAGTCGTAGGCGGGGCGGAACGCGGCGTCGACGAGCACGGAGACGAAGACCAGCACCAGCAGGATGGCGAAGACCATCCGCCACGGGTGGCGCAGCTTGATCGCCTTGATCGGAACCGAATGAGCCGGCTCGGTCGGCGGGAGGGTTGCCCCGCCGGTCGGCTTCGGGTTTGTGGTGCTCATGAATTATCCGTTCGCTGCCGCATTGATCGTGATGGTGTCGATCGCCCCGTCGGCCACGCCCCACTTGTCCAGAATCCCACTGTACGTGCCGTCATCCACCATGGACTGCAGCGCGGCCTGCACGGCCTGAGCCAACTTGGAGTCTTTGGCGACCACGATGCCGTAGGGCGCCACGTCGAAGGTCTCTCCGGCCTTCTGCAGCTTGCCCTTGGTCTGCTCGATGGCATACAGAGTGACGGGCGAGTCGGCGCTGAGGGCGTCGGCCTGGCCGAGAATGACCGCGTTGGTGGCGGCATCCTGGGTGTCGTACTTGAGCTTCTCGATCGGCGCCTTGCCGGCGGCGACGCAGGCGTCGCTCTTGGCGGGCACCTCGTCGGTGTCCTCGTATGTGGTGGCCTGCACGGCCACCTTCAGCCCGCAGGCGTTGTCGGGGTCGACATCCTTGCCCGTGGCCGAGGCCCACTGGATGCCGGCGGTGTAGTAGTTGACGAAGTCGACCTTCTTCTCGCGCTCGACGTTGTCGGTGAAGGAGGACACGCCGATGTCGGCCTTGCCGCCGGTGACGCTCGGGATGATGTTGTCGAACTTCGCGACCTGGAACTCCGTCTCCAGGCCGAGCTTCGCGGCGACGGCACTGGCGATCTCGATGCCCCAGCCGATCGGCTCGCCGGCCTCGTTCTTGAACTCGTTCGGCGCGTAGGTGGGGTCGGCGCCCACGACGAGCTTGCCCGTATCGGCGACGTTTGCCGGGACCAGCGCCGCCGCAGCGTCGTCGACCTTGACCTTGCCGGCTGTGGACCCGCCCGAGGATCCACCCGTGCTGGGTGTCGAATTATCGACGCAGCCGGTGAGCATGAGGGCCGTTACGGCGGCGAGGGCCGGGAGCAGGTATTTTGCGCGCATTGCGAAACCTTCTTCGTGGTTTGTCGGATGTTGCTGGTTCGTCTTTGAGCTCCGTGAACAGGATGCGACAGATGTGAGCATATAACAGGTCGCTCACGCGGATTCCGTGCGTAGATAACGTTTTGAGCCAGCCTTACCGAGCGTGGAAGACTCCCTGCGTCCCAGTATGGCAATCCGCGTGTTTCCGGCGGAATTCACGCCGCGGCGTGCGGATCCCCGGTCTCCACCGGGCGCCCGGGCAGGTTCGACCACTGCGACCAGGAGCCCGGGTACAGCGCGAACACGAATCCGGCGATGGTCAGGGCGGCCGCCTCGTGGGCGGCCGTCACCCCCGAACCGCAGTAGACGCCCACGGTGCTTGCCAGCACAGTGCCGGCACGCACAGTGCCGGCATCACTCACGCCGAGGGCCTCGAACCGGGCGCGCAGTTCGGCCGCCGGCCGGAAAAATCCGTCGGCCGTGAGGTTGGCGGCCGTGGGCGCGCTGACCGCCCCGGGGATGTGACCGGCCCGAGGGTCGATCGGCTCCGTGTCACCGCGGTAGCGCTCCGCGGCGCGGGCGTCGAGGAGCACACCCGTGCGGGCCAGTCGGGCGGCGGCATCCGCGTCGAGCACGGGGAGTGAGCCGTACGACAGGGTGACCGTGCCGGCCGGTGCCGGCTCGTCGCCGGTGGCGAGCGGGAGGCCGGCGCGCCGCCAGGCGGCGAGCGCCCCGTCGAGCAGCAGCACCTCGCGCACGCCCGCGTGCCGCAGCAGCCACCAGGCGCGGGCGGCCGACATCCCGCCCAGGTCGTCGTAGACCACGACCGTGTCGGCGTCGGTCAGTCCCCAACGGCGGGCGGCGGCCTGCAGCGCGGCGATGCCCGGCAACGGATGCCGCCCGTCGGGCGGTTCGCCGTGGCCGGCCAGCTCGGTGTCGAGGTCGACGTAGACGGCGCCCGGGATGTGGCCGGCCCGGTACTCCCCGAGCCCGGGCGGGTCGCCCAGCTTCCAGCGCACATCCAGCACGCGGATGTCGCTTCGCTCCGACAGCTCCGTGGCCAGTTCCATGGCCGTGATCAGTGTTCGCACGCGCCCACGCTAACTCACCGGCCGCGGCCTAGACTTGAGTAAGTGAGCAGCTACTGGACCCTTCTGAAGACACCGGGCGTTGCTCGCGTCATCGCCGCCCAACTGACGGCCCGTTTCCCGTTCGGGATGCTGTCGCTGGCGTTCCTGATCCACATCGAGCAGGTCTACGACTCCTACGGCTCGGCCGGCCTCGTGCTCGGCGCCATGAGCATCGGCCAGGCCATCGCCGGACCGCTGACCAGCCGCCTGATGGGCCGCTGGGGCATGCGCCCGGTCATCCTGGCCACCCTGATCGTGTGCGCGAGCTCCATCGTGACGATGGCCCTGGTGACCCTGCCCATCTACGCATTGATGGCCATCGGCCTGGTCGCAGGGCTGTCCACGCCGCCGATCCAGCCGGCGGTGCGCACCATCTACCCGAAGATCGTCAACTCACGCCAGCTGACGCCGCTGTTCTCGCTCGACGCGTCGGCCCAGGAGATCATCTGGGTGCTGGGCCCGGTGATCGCCACCTTCGTGGCGATCCAGGTCAGCTCGGTGGCCGGCATCCTGCTCGCCGCCGTGTTCCTGGTCGGCGGCGGCGTCTGGTTCCTGGCGCTGCCCGAGGTGGGCCGCGTGCGCATCCCCCGCAGCCGCCGCAAGCTCGGCGTCGTGCTCAAGCGCCCGCCGGTGCTGCTGAGCACCATCGTCGGCTTCATGCTGGTCGCCGCCTGCGCCGCGGTCGAAGCCGGCGTCGTCGCCGCGTTCGGGCACGGCAGTTCGGACTCCGGCTGGGTGCTCGGCATCTTCGCGGCCGGATCGCTGATCGGCGGCCTCGCCCTCGGCCACGCCCCGATCGGGCCGTGGGCCCTCGCCGTACGGATGCTGATCGTCACCGTCGGCCTGAGCCTCGCCACCCTGGGACTGAGCTTCTGGTGGCTCGCCGCCACGCTGCTGCTCGCGGGCATCGGCATCGCCCCGGCGTTCGCCGTCTTGTTCGGGATCGTCTCCGCCAGCGTGAAGTTCAGCGACACCGCGGAAGCCTACGGCTGGGTCGGCACGGGCCAGCTGATGGGCGCCGCGATGGGCTCCGCGATCGCCGGGTTCATGATCGACCACAGCGGCGCCGGCGCGGCGATCCTGGTCGCGGCCGGTTTCGCGGCGCTCGGCACGCTCATCCCCGCGCTCGGCCGCCGCTGGCATCCCGACCTCCGCGGCCGCGACGCGAGCCCGATCCCCGACACCGCCCCCATCCAGGTGCAGGTCTCCTAGCCGCTCCCGGTCCCCGCCTCTTCGCCGAGCGGTGAGTTCGGCTCCTGTTTTTCGTGTTTTGAGGAGACTTCCTCACGGCTCGGCGGCGGGAGTGACCGGGTTTTGCGGGGCCTGTGGAGAGATCGAGCGGGCGGATGCCGCGTGGGACATCCTCGAGGCATGTCGCCGCACAGCCCGCTGCCGCCCGAATTCGGGGATGAACCGTTCCTGGTCGGCCGGGCGCTCGACCTGGGCGTGGGAAAGAACCGCCTCGGGGGCCGCGATCTCGCCAGGCCGTTCCGCGGCGTGCGCGTGGCCGGTGCCCCTCCGGCGTCGATCAGCGAGTTGTGCCGCGCCTACACGGCCCGGATGCCGCCCACCCACGTGTTCAGCCACGTCACCGCGGCAACGCTGCACGGCCTGCCTCTGCCGCATTGGGCGCTCGCCGATTGCCGCCTGCACGTCACCGTGCCGGCCGCGCACCGGTCGCCGCAGATGGCCGGGGTCGTCGGGCACGAGCTGTGCGAGCGCCTGATGGATGTCGAGCTGATCGACGGGCTTCCGCTCACGACCCCGCGGCAGACCTGGATCGACCTCGGCCCGGTGCTGGATCGCGGGTCTCTGATCGCCGTCGCCGATTTTCTGTGCGCGGGGCAGCATCCGCGATACACGCCCGGGGAACTGCGCGCCGCCGTCGCAGGCCTGGCCGGGCGCCGGGGCATCCGTGGTCTGCGCGAAGCGGCCCTGTGCAGCCGCGCGCGGGTCGATTCGGCCAAGGAAACCGAGACCCGCCTCCTGCTCCTGGACTCCGGGGTGCCCGAACCGGTCGTGAATTTCGAGGTGACGGATACCGCCGGATGCTTCGTGGCCCGGGTCGACCTCGCCTGGCCGGCCTGGCGGGTCTGCGTGGAGTACGAAGGCGAGCAGCACCGCACCGACCGCAGCCGGTTTCGCTCCGACATCACCCGCCGGGAGCGGCTGGAGGATCTGGGCTGGCGGGTCATCCGCATCACCGACGACGACCTGATGCACGGCGGCCGGGAGTTCCTCCGCCGGGTACGCGTCGCCCTCGCCGCGCGCGGCTGCCTCTTCTGAGCACCGATTTCTTCGCCGAGCCGTGAGCATCGCCCCCGTTTTCGCTGAAAAGTGGGGCGATGCTCACGGCTCGGCGGAATATGCAGGCCCGTCGGGTGGCGCATCTGACGCGCGGCCGGAGGGGCAGGATAGGGGGATGACGTTCTCACCTCTGCTGCGACTCAACGACGGACACCTCATCCCCCAGCTGGGCCTGGGCGTGTACAAGATCGCGGATGCCGCGGCCGCCGACGCCGTGCAGGTCGCCCTCGAGGCGGGCTACCGCCACATCGACACGGCAGCGCTCTACGAGAACGAGACCGGGGTCGGCCAGGGCATCGCGCGCTCCGGCCTGCCTCGGGAGGACGTCTTCGTCACGACCAAGGTCTGGAACGACCGTCACGGCACGGAGGAGACCCTGCGTGCCTTCGACGAGAGCCTGGCCAGGCTCGGCCTGGACTACGTCGACCTGTACCTGATCCACTGGCCCGCGCCCAGCCAGAACCGGTACGTCGAGGCCTACCGCGCGCTCGAGACGCTGCGCGCCGACGGCCGGGCCCGCTCGATCGGGGTGTCCAACTTCCACACCCACCACCTGGACCGCCTGCTGGCCGAGACGGATGTCGTTCCGGCCATCAATCAGGTGGAGCTGCACCCGTGGCTTCAGCAGTCCGCCGTGCGCGCGTACGACACGGCCCGCGGCATCCTGACCGAGGCGTGGTCGCCGCTGGCCCGCGGCCGCGCGATCGGGGACGAGACCCTCGACGGCATCGGCGCCAAATACGGCAAGTCGGCCGCGCAGGTCGTCATCCGCTGGCACCTCGAGCTGGGCACGGTCGTGATCCCGAAGTCGGTGACGCCGTCACGCATCCGGGAGAACCTGGACGTGTTCGACTTCGCCCTCGACCCGCAGGATCTGGCCGCCATCGCCGCCCTCGACTGCGGCGAGCGCACCGGCAAAGACCCCGACGACCTCGACTGAACCGTCAGCACCGGGCCGTCAGCACCGGGCCAACGACCTCGACTGACCGCGGAGACTGAGCTGGGGTCTCAGCCCGCGAGCCGCACCGCCCGGAGGGCCGCGTAGAGTTCCGCCGCCTCGATCGGCCGCGCCGTCGAACGGCCGGTCAGCTCCTCGACCCGGCCGAGCCGGTAGAGCACGGTATTGCGGTGGCAGTGCAGCCCACGGCCGGTCTCGGCCGTTGAGCCGTCGGCCGCGAACCACGCCTCGAGCGTGGCCAGCAGCAGGTCGGCATCGTGGGCGGCGAGCAGATCGCCGAACACGCACTGCTGCAGCTCGGCCGCGTAGTCCGGCTGCGTGACCAGCAGCAGGTCGAGCGGGGCGGCACCGTAGGCGTGCGCGCCGACGCCCGCCGGCGGCAGGCAGCCGACCGCCAGCCGGGCCTGGCGCAGGGCGTCCGGCGCCCCGCCGATCCCGGTGAACGGGCGACTGACGCCCACCCGGGTGGTCGCCGCGGCATCAAGGATGGCCAGCCCCGTCGCCGCGCCCGCCTCCGGCGAAGCACTGAGGATGCCCACCTGGTCACCCTGCAGCGCCGTCCACGCCGATGCCAGTCCGGCCGCCCGGAGGGTCTGCACGATGCCCGGCAGGGACGCCTCGCCCGTGCCGCTCAGCTCGGCGGCCACCAGAACGAATGTGCCGTGCTCCGGCAGCCCGAGCGTGCGCAGGGCCCGGCCCGCGTCGGCGGGCGGCGCGCTGCCATCGAGCAGGCTCAGCAACATCAGGCTCCTGGCCTGGCGGTTGCGGCGCTCCTGCGCGTCGACCACCTGCCGATAGGCCTCGGCGGCCGCACTCGAGAAGGTGTCGATCATGCCCCACACCTCCGACGAGACCAGCAGCAGGGCCTCAAAGCGCTGCGAGGCCACGGACCGTCTGACCAGCTCCTCCCAGATCTGCAGGCCGGCCAGCCGGTAGGCGTGCAGCAGGCTCGCCATCGGGATGCCATGCTCCGCCTTCACCTGTCCAGCCCGCCGCGGCGCGTCCAGGATCGACAAACCGGTTGTCACGCCGGTCTCGAGATCGATTGCCCCGTCGGTTGCCGCGCCGGTTGCCAGGCCGGGTGCCAGGCCGGGTGCTTCGCCCGCCTGCAGGGCCCGGATCAGAGCCGTGATGTTCTCGCTGACCACGGACCGGAGCAACTCGAACGGCAGCAGGCTGCTGTCCGAGTAGGCCTGTTCGGCGCCGACGATCTGGGCGCACACGGCATCCGTGAGCGTGTCGGCCGCGTCGAGCAGACCGGTGAAGAGTTCTGCCGTATCGGTGCCGGGGAGGGTTGCCTGCTGGTCAGTCATCCCTGAATCCTAGAGCGGGCAACCGGCACTTTTGTGCCGCCGCACAAGGATGCGCCCCGAACTGGCGGCGACCGCCTATGGCGCGCAGCATCGCCGCCCTACAGAGTTGACCCCAGCCAACCAGCGACGACCGTGTCCTGCGTGCTCGGGCAGACCCTGCCGGAGAACCGGACGCCCCGCCGACGGATTGTGCCGGAGACCAGTCCACCGTTCGTCACAGACCAGGGGAACCGATGACCACGACCGAGCCCATGCCCGTACCAGCACCCGCACCCGCACCCGCACCCGCTACAACCGCACCCGCACACGCCACCACCACGGCCGCCGCCGCCGAGATGTTCGCCCGGGCCGACCGGATGATCGCCGAGCTGGCCGCCGGGGAGCAGCGCTGGGCGCAGACGACCCTGCCCCAGCGGGTGGCGCTGCTCGCCGAGGTGCACGCCGCGGTCGCCGCGCAGGCCGAAGCCTGGGCCACCACCGCCAGTCGCATCAAGGGCCTCGACGCCGACTCCCCGCTCGGGGGCGAGGAATGGATCTCCGGCCCGTACCCGCTGCTCACGGCCGCCGCGACCCTGCAGCAGAGCCTGACCCGCATCAGCCGGGGCACGAGTCCGCTCGCCGGAGCCCGGTTCGGCCGCGCTCCCGGCGGCCGGGTCACCGTGCGGGTCCTCCCGCACACGGCGCACGAGGCGCTGCTGCTGCACGGGTTCACGGCCGAGGTTTGGATGCCGCCGGGCGTCACCGCCGACACCGTGCGTTCCCGGGCCGGTCTGGCCGAACTGCATCCCGAACGCACCGGTGGCATCGGGCTCGTGCTCGGGGCCGGCAACATCACCTCGATCCCGCCGTTGGACGTGCTCTACGAGCTGGTCGCCCACAACCGGGTGGTACTGCTGAAACTGAACCCCGTGCTCGAGGCCATGCTCCCCGTCTACCAGGCGGCCCTCGCGCCCCTGATCGAGCACGGCGTGCTGCGGATCCTGACCGGCGACGGCATCCTGGGCGGCTACCTGGCCCACCACCCGGGGATCGTGCACGTGCACATCACGGGCAGCGCCGCCACCCACGACGTCGTCGTCTACGGCGCCGGGCCGGCCGGCGCCGAGCGGCGGGCCGGGGGGTCTCCGCTCCTCGCCAAGCCCATCACCAGCGAACTCGGCGGAGTCGCCCCCATCATCGTTCTGCCCGGCAACTGGAGCCGCAGGGACCTGCGCTACCAGGCGGAGCATGTCGCCACCCAGCGGCTGCACAACGGGGGCTACAACTGCATCGCCGGGCAGGTCGTCGTCCTCAGCCGAGACTGGGCGCAGAAGGACGCGTTCCTGGTCGAGCTGCGGGCCGCGATCGGCCGCACCCCGGCCCGCCCGGCCTGGTACCCCGGCAGCGACGGCCGCGTCGCCAAGGCCGCCGCCGCCTACCCGGGCGCCGAGCGCCTCGGCGACGGCGGGCGTCTCCTCGTCGTCGTCGGCGCCGGAGACCCGTCGGCCATCACCGCGACCGAGACCTTCTCCCCCGTGCTCGGCGTGATCGAGCTCCCCGGAACCGGGGCCGAGTTCCTGCACGCAGCCGTCGAGACCGTCAACCGGGACTTCCTCGGCACCCTCGGCGCCAATATCATCGCGGAACCGCGCACGATCAAGAGCCTCGGCGCCGGATTCCGGGAGGCCGTGGCCCGGCTCCGCTACGGCACCATCGCCATCAACACCTGGACCGGCCTCGGGTTCCTCACCGCCGCCGCACCCTGGGGAGCCTACCCGGGGCACACCATCGACGACGTGCAGAGCGGGATCGGAATCGTGCACAACGCCCTGCTGATCGATTCCCCCGAGCGCACGGTCGTGAGCGGCCCGTTCCGCCCGTTCCCGCACTCGGTGCTGCACGGCGAGTTCGCCCTGTTCCCGAAGCCGCCGTGGTTCGTCACCTCCCGCAGCGGTGCCGCGACCGGACGCCTCCTGTCCCGGTTCGCCGCGCATCCGTCCTGGCTGCGGATGCCCCGGGTCTTCGCCTCCGCCTTCCGCGCCTGAGCCCGCGCCGCACCCGCTGCCCCCGTCCCACCTGCCCCGCCCACCTGCACATTCGTTTCACCTGCCGCCCATCAAAGGAGATAGCCGTGGTGTTCACCAGTCCGATTCCTGAGGTCGAGATTCCCGACCTCAGCGTGTTCGAGTACCTGTTCGGCGGGATCCTCGAGGCGGACCTCGACCGGGTCGCCCTGATCGACGGCCCGTCCGGCGCCGAGACCAGCTACCGCGGGCTGCTGGCCCAGATCACCGGCGTCGCCGGGGCCCTCTCCGCCCGCGGCATCGTCGCCGGCGACGTCGTGGCACTTCACTCCCCCAATGTGCCCGCGTTCGCCGCCGTCTTCCACGGCATCCTGCGCGCCGGCGCCACGGCCACCACCGTCAACGCGCTGTACACCGCCGAGGAGATCGCCGCCCAGCTGCGCGGTTCCGGGGCGCGGCTGCTGTTCACCGTCTCCCCGCTCCTACCGCAGGCGCTTCAGGCCGCCGCGAGTGCCGGACTCGGCGCCGACCAGGTGATCGTGCTCGACGGCGCGCCCGGCCACGCCTCGCTCAACGACCTGCTGCGGGAGGCACACCCGGCGCCGAGCGTCAGCATCGACCCGGGCACCCACCTGGCCGTGCTGCCGTTCTCCTCCGGCACCACCGGGCACCCCAAGGGGGTCATGCTCACCCACCGCAACCTGGTCGCGAACGTCGCCCAGTCCCTGCCCCTGATCGGCGCGACCCCCGACGACCGGGTGCTGGCCGTGCTGCCCTTCTTCCACATCTACGGCATGACGGTGCTGCTGAACATCGCGCTGGCCGGCCGGGCCGGCCTGGTCACGATGCCGCGGTTCGACCTGCCCGACTTCCTGCGCTTCATCCAGGACTACCAGGCCACCTACGTGTTCATCGCGCCGCCGATCGCGGTGGCCCTGGCGAAGCATCCGCTGGTCGCCGAGTACGACTTCTCAAGCGTGCACACCATCTTCTCCGGGGCCGCCTCACTGAACCACACCCTCGGCGCGGCCGTGGCCGAGCGGCTGGGCTGCCGGGTGCGGCAGGGCTACGGGATGAGCGAAATGAGCCCGGTCTCGCACGCCATCCCGCTGGACCGCGGCGACATCCCGCTGGACTCGGTGGGGCTGACCCTGCCGAACATCGAGTGCAAGCTGATCGACCCGGAGACCGGCGCCGAAATCCACCAGCCGGCCGAGGGCACGAGCGCGCCCGGCGAACTGCTCTGCCGGGGCCCGAACATCATGCTCGGCTACCTCGGCAACGACGCCGCCACCGCCGAGACCCTCGACGCCGACGGTTTCCTGCACACCGGCGACATCGCCACGGTCAGTTCCGACGGCTACGTCACGATCGTCGACCGGCTCAAGGAGCTGATCAAGTACAAGGGCTACCAGGTGGCCCCGGCCGAGCTCGAGGCGCTGTTGCTCGGGCATCCGTTGATCTACGACGCGGCGGTGATCGGCGTGCCGGACGACGCGGGCGAAGAGGTGCCGAAGGCGTTCGTCGTGCTCCAGCCGGATGCCGCGCTCACCGGCGACGAGGTGATGGCGTTCATCGCCGGGCAGGTGGCGCCGCACAAGAAGGTGCGCCGGGTGCAGTTCACCGGTCAGATCCCGAAGTCTTTGTCGGGCAAGATCCTGCGGAAGGACCTGCGCGCCGCGGAAGCCCTGCTCGCCGAGGAAGCACTGTCCACGTCCGACGCCCAGGCCCCCGGGAAGGTGCTCCGGTGAGCCGCGTGAATTCGAACCGGGAGAACCCCGTCGCCGAGACGTTCGACTATGTGATCGTGGGGGCCGGCTCCTCCGGATCCGCCCTCGCCGAGCGCCTCAGCGCCGACGGCACCTCGTCGGTGCTGCTCCTGGAGGCCGGCCCGGTCGACCGGAAAGCGGAGATCCACATCCCCGCGGCCTTCTCCCAGCTGTTCCGCTCCGGCCTCGACTGGAACTACGACACCGTGCCGCAGCCCGCCCTCGGCGGCCGCAGCGTCTACTGGCCGCGCGGCAAGGTGCTCGGCGGTTCCTCGTCGATGAACGCCATGATGTGGGTGCGGGGTTTCGCCGCGGACTACGACCACTGGGGCGACATCGCCGGGCCGGACTGGTCCTGGTCCTCGCTGCTGCCCTATTTCCGCCGGGTCGAGCGGGTCGCCGGGCCGACGGATGCCGCGCACGGCCGCCGCGGTCCCGTGCGGGTGCAGCGGCAGCGCAGCCCGCGGTCCCACACCGGGGCCTTCCTCGCCGCCGCGGCCGAACTGGGCCTCACCGTCGAGGCCGCGAACGCCGCCCAGCCGGACGGGTTCAGCCAGACCATGGTCACCCAGCGCCGCGGCTCCCGGGTCAGCACCGCCGACGCCTACCTCAAACCCGCCCGGAAGCGGCGCAATCTCACGGTCCGCACCGGCGCGCACGCCACCCGGGTGCTGTTCGAGGGCACGCGCGCGATCGGGGTGGAGTACCTGCGCGGCGGCAGCCTGCGCCGGGTGCTGGCCCGCGAGGAGACCGTGCTCTCCGGCGGGGCCGTGAACACGCCCCAGCTGCTGATGCTCTCCGGCATCGGCGACGCCGACCAGCTGCGCCGGCACGGCATCGCGGTTCTCGCCCACGCACCGGAGGTCGGCGCGAACCTGCGCGACCACCTGCTGTCCGGCCTCGTCGCGGAGACCACCCGGGACACGCTCCTCACCGCGCAGAAGCCGGGTGAGATCGCGGCCTACCTGCTGCGCCGCCGGGGCATGCTCACCTCGAACGTGGCCGAGGCCTACGGCTTCATCCGCACCCGCCCCGATCTCACGCTGGCCGACATCGAGATCATCTTCGCCCCGGTCGCCTACGTCGGCGAGGGCCTCGTGCCCACGCCGGCCCACGGGCTGACCGTGGGCGCCATCCTGCTGCAGCCGAAGAGCCACGGGCGTGTCACGCTCGCCTCGGCCGACCCGCTCGAGAAGGCCCTGATCGACCCGCGCTACCTCAGCGACCCCGAGGGAGCCGACCGGGCCACGCTGCTGGCCGGGCTCTCCTGGTGCGAGCGGCTGCTGCAGGCGCCGGCACTGCACGCCGCCACGACCGGGCGGCTGATCATGCCCGTCGACAGCGCCGCGCTGAGCAGCGCCGACCGGCTGGCCCGGGCCCTCGACGACCACGCCCACACGCTGTACCACCCGGTCGGCACGGCCCGGATGGGCGCCGACCCGGCCTCGGTGGTGGACCCGGAGCTGCGCGTGCGCGGCGTCGACGGCCTCCGCGTCGCCGACGCGTCGATCATGCCGATGATCATCCGCGGCCACACCAATGCGCCCGCCATCGTGATCGGCGAGAAGGCGGCCGATCTCCTCCTCGCCGCCCGAGGCCGGTCTCGCCAGGCCCACCCCGCCCGCCGCGACGGCGCCCGCTCCGGTTCCAGTTCCAGTTCCAGTTCCGGTTCCAGTTCCAGTTCCAGTTTCGGTCAGGAGTAGCCGCAGCGACAGTGCCCGTTCCGGTCGAGAGTGACCGGCGGAACGGGCACTCTCGACCGGAAAGGTAACAGCGGCGAGGCTGCTTAGCCGGGGGCTGCTTAGCCGGGGCTGCTTACCAGCGCGGGTGGATCTGGTCGCGCAGCATCCGGTCGTAGATGTCCTGCACGCCCTCGTGGAACGCGAGGCTCAGCTCGGGGACCGAGCCGGCGGCGGCGTTGCCCTGCGCCTGTTGCACCGACCGGGCGCCGGGGATGACGGCGCTGACGCCGTCGATCTGGGCCACCCAGGCCAGCGCGGCCTGGGCCGGAGACAGGCCTTCGGGCACCAGGGCCGCGAACTCGGCCGCGGCCTTCAGGCCGGTCTCGTAGTCGACGCCCGAGAACGTCTCGCCCACGTCGAAGGCGCTGCCGTCCCGGTTGTAGTTGCGGTGGTCGTTGGCCGCGAACGTGGTCTCGCGGGTGTACTTGCCGGTGAGCAGGCCGCTCGCCAGCGGGACCCGGGCGATGATGCCGACGCCGGCGGCGCGCGCGGCGGGCACGACGGCATCCAGCGGCTTGAGCCGGAACGCGTTCAGAATGATCTGCACGGTGGCCAGTCCCGGCCGCTCGATCGCGGCGAGCGCCTGGTCGCAGGTCTCGACGCTGACCCCGTAGGCGGCGATCGCGCCCTCGGCGACGAGGGTGTCGAGGGCGTCGTAGACCAGATCGGACTCGACGACGTCGGTGGGCGGGCAGTGCAGCTGCACCAGGTGCAGGGTGTCCATCCCGAGGTTCGTGCGGGACCGGTCCGTCCAGGCCCGGAAGTTGGCCAGCGAGTAGTTCTCGGCCAGCTGGTCGACCCGGCGCCCCATCTTGGTGGCCACCGTGAGGGTGTCCTCGGCGCTGCTGCCGGCGAGGAAGCGCCCGATGATCTGCTCGCTGCGGCCGTCGCCGTAGACGTCGGCGGTGTCGAAGATCGTGACGCCCGCGTCGACGGATGCCGCGAGCACCGCGGTAGCGTCGGCCTCCGACACGTCACCCCAGTCCGCTCCCAGTTGCCAGGTGCCCAACCCGATCACGGAGACGGTTCGGCCGGTTCTTCCCAATGTGCGTGTGTCCATTCCCTCAGCCTAATCACCGGGGCCGGGACTGCGGACGGACGCGGCGGGCGCGGCCGGTTCCGACTGGTCGATCACCCCGACCAGCGCCCGGGCCAGGCGCGGCCGGATGAGGTGGTCGTTGGCGTCGACGCGGTGCATGGTGACGTGGCGCATCCGCTCGATCACCGTCATGCTGCCCGCGGCGAGGAACGCGTCGAGGGTGCCGTAGACCACGTCTACGGGCAACTGAAGACTCGCGATGTCGCTGACCAGGGTCTGGTTCTCGATGCAGTTCTCCAGCGATTTCACGAACGGCGTCCAGTTGCGCTCGGTGAGTTCGAAGATGCCTCGGGGCAGGAGCCGGGTGATGATCGCCGCGTTGGCGAGGGTGAACTCCTTGTTCAGCCGGAGGAAATCATAGGCGCGCAGGTAGGCGCTCACCCTGGCCCGCACCCAGCGGTCACCGATCTCGGCCGGAGACAGGTACACCGGCGGCCCCACCAGCACCACCCGGGACACCCGGGTGCGGCGGGACGACCGGGTGCGGGGCAGCGCCGCGAAGCGGGCCACGATCAGGCTGCCAAGGGAATGTCCCACCAGCATGAAAGGCTCCCGCAGCTTCAGCGAGCGGATCGTGGCGGCGAGCGCGTCGACGTGGTCTTCGAGCCGGTACTCGCAGCCGTCGGGGGCCGGCGACTTCCCGAAGCCGAGGATGTCCAGAGCGATCACGCGGTGGCTCCGCACGAGCAGCGGCACCACTTCGCGGAACGTCTCCGACGACGACGCGATGCCGTGCACCAGGATCACGACCGGGCCGCTCCCCTCATCCGTCGCGACGTGCAGGAGCGGCGGGCGGCGGGATCGGAGCCGTTCGGTCAGGTCCGCCCACCAGGTCATGGTTCAAGTATGGTCGGGTCGGGCGGCAACCATCGAGACTGGATCGTGATTTACGTCCGGACACCAGCACCGAGCGCAGCCTTACAGTGAGGCCATGAAGCGTTTCTCCCTGACGTGCGCGGTCGTCCTCACCGCCCTCCTCCTGGCCGGATGTACCGCGCCGGGCGCTTCAACCGGCTCCGCCCCGTCGAGCGAGGGATCCGGCTCGTCCGACCAGTCCGACCAGTCCGGCCAGACGGATCAGTCCGGCAAATCGATTCAACCCGGTGACGCCGTGGCCCCGGAGGGCAGCACGGGCAATGTCACCTCGGAGAACCGGGACGTGATCACCACCGGGTCCGTGTCCATCACCGTGGACGACCCGATCAAGTCCGCCCAGGCTGCCGTCACCATCACGGAGCAGGCCGGCGGCCGGATCGACAGCCGCACCGAGAACCCGGCCACCGACAACCAGCCGGCCAGCGCCAACCTCGCCCTGCGCATCCCGTCCGACGAGCTAGACCGCACCCTCGCCGAGCTGAAAAAACTCGGCACGGTGAATTTCGTGTCGCTCAATGCCTCGGATATCACCCAGCAGACCAAGGACCTCGATGCGCGCATCACGTCGCTGCAGACATCCGTCGATCGCCTTCTCACCCTGATGCAACAGGCCACCAGCACCACCGACCTGATCGCGATCGAGAGCGCCCTGGCCAGCCGGCAGAGCGAGCTCGAGGGCCTGCAGTCCCAGCGCGACTACCTCGCCGATCAGGTGGATTTCTCGACCATCAGCCTCGACCTGTACTCGACCGGCACGGTCGCCCCCGGCTCCCCTGACGACTTCTGGACCGGGATCCTGGCCGGCTGGAACGCCCTCGTTGCTGCCCTGGCCGCCGCGATGGTGGGCGTCGGCTTCGCCCTGCCGTGGCTGCTGGCCCTGTCCCTCGTCGCCGCGATCGTCGGCCTCGTCGTCTGGTTGTCCACGCGGAGGCGCAAGGCCGATTAGGCCGGAGGTTAGGCTGGAGTACGTGATTACGCCCGCCAGCCCTTCCCCCCTCGGCGACGAGCTCCTCCTGCGCATCCGGTCCCGCGCCGCCGGCCACGACCGGGACAACACCTTCCCCACCGACGATCTGGCCGACCTGACCGCGGCCGGTTACCTCCGAGCCCTGGTTCCGGTCGAATTCGGCGGCCTCGGCCGCAGCCTGAACGAGGTGGCTCGCGACCAGATCCGGCTCGCCGCCCATGCCCCGGCCACGGCCCTCGCCGTCAACATGCACCTGGTCTGGACCGGCGTGGCCCGCACCCTGCACGCCCGCGGCGACGACTCGCTCGCGTTCGTGCTGCACGGCGCCGCCGCCTGCGAGGTCTTCGGGTTCGGTGTGAGCGAACCAGGCAACGACCTGGTGCTGTCCGGGTCGATCACCGCGGCCTCGCCGCAGGCCGACGGTGGCTACCGGTTCACCGGCACCAAGATCTTCACGACCCTCTCCCCCGCCTGGACCCGGCTGGGCACCATGGGCCTGGACACCGAGTCCCCCGACGCGCCGAAAATCGTGTGGGCCTTCATCGACCGCACCGACCCGGGAGTCAGCCAGAAGGACGACTGGGACACCCTGGGGATGCGGGCCAGCCAGAGCCGCAGCACCGTGCTCAGCGAGGCCTCCGCCCGCCCCGACCGGGTCTTCCGCCGCCTCGACCCGGGGCCCAACCCGGACCCCCTGCTCTTCGCGATCTTCGCCAACTTCGAGATCCTGCTGGCCGCGGTCTACACCGGCATCGGCCGGCGCGCGGTCGAACTGGCCGTGGATGCCGCCGGGCGGCGCACCTCGCTGAAGAACGACGGCCGCACTCTGGCGCAGGACCCCGACATCCGCTGGCGGGTTGCGGATGCCGCGATGCTGATGGATGGCCTGTACCCGCAGGTCGACGCCCTCGCCCACGACGTGGACGCCGGCGTCGATCGCGGCCGGCAGTGGTTCCCCCTCCTGTCCGGGCTCAAGCACCGCGCCACCGAGACGGCCCGGCAGGTCGTCGACCAGGCCCTGCGGGTCAGCGGAGGTTCGTCCTACTTCGCCGGCAACGAGCTGGGCCGGTTGTACCGCGATGTGCTCGCCGGGATCTTCCACCCCTCCGACGCGGAATCCGCACACGCCACCGTGGCCGCGGCCTGGCTGGGCCCGCTCGATGTCTGACGTCACGCGCGCGATCAATGTCTTCGACAGCGCCGCCTACACCCGCTCGGTCCTCGACCTCACCATGCGGCTCGCGGAGGTCATCTTCGCGGCCGGCGCCGGCGCGGAGGACGCCACCGCCGCGATGGAGGCGATCACCCGCGCCTACGGGCTGCGGGGAACCGAGGCCAATGTCACCCACACGATCATCGCCCTCACCTACGAGGACCCGGCCACTCACGAGTCGGTCACCCGCAGCCGAAACGTCAAGTACCGTTCGCTGAACTACAGCAAGCTGACGGCGACGAGTGAGCTGATCGCCGAAATCCTCGATTCGCCACCGGATGTCGCCGAAGCCCGCAAACGGCTGGCCACCATCGTCAGCGCCAAACCCCAGGTGCCCGCGCTGTTCCGCCGCCTGGGCTGGAGCCTCGTCGGTGCCGGCGCCGGCGCGCTGATCGGCGGCGGGCCGGTGGTCTACATCGCCGCCTTCGTCGCCACCTTCTTCATCGACCTGATCACGGCGTCCCTGGAGCGGCGGCAGGTTCCCGTGTTCTACCAAAACGTGGTCGGCGGGGCGATCGGGCCGATCGTCGCGGCGATCGTGGCGCAGATCGACCCCTCGGCGAACCCGTCTCTGGTGGTCATCGCGACCATCATCATGCTTCTCGCCGGCGTCACCACCTTCGGCGCCGTGCACGACACCCTGTCCGGCTTCTACCTGACCGGGACCGCCCGCATGCTGGAGGCGCTGCTGATCACCGGCGGACTCGTCACGGGTGTGGCGGGCGGGTCGCTGCTGCTGGCCCGGTTCGGGCTGCAGTTGCAGGTCGACGCGAACCTGGCGCCGACCCTGGCCGATCTGCCGGTGCTGCTGACGGCATCCGTGGTGATCGTGATGGGGTTCGCCCTCGGCGTGCAGGTGCCCTGGCGGGCATTCTGGGTGGTCTGCCTGCTCGGCGCCGTCGCCGAGTTCTTCTATCTGGCCGGGGCGAGCGCCGGTTTCGGCCTGGTCTGGTCCTCGGCGATGAGCGCCGTGGGCGTCGGGCTGCTGGCCGCGATCGCGGCGCGGATCGTGCGCACTCCCCCGCTGGTGATCGTGGTGTCGGCCCTGGTGCCCCTGGTGCCGGGCCTGATCCTGTTCCGCGGCCTGCTGGAACTGTCCGACGGCAACATCGACGGCTTGCTCAGCATGCTCACCGCCGGCGCCGTGGCCGCGGCGCTGGCCGCCGGCGCCATCCTCGCGCAGTACGTGGTGCAGTTCGTCTGGGGTCCCGCCCGCAGGCTGCAGCGCCGGTTCGTCGGCCCGCTGATGGCGTTGCCGGTGCGGCTCGGCCGCGGTCCGGGCAAACGGATCTAGCCGGTCGGGGATGCCCGCCTAGTTGGGGACATCCGCTTCGCCCTTCTCGTCGTGCACGTCTTCGTCGAAACGGTAGGCAATCGGCTCATCGGTCACCCGGCCGATCTTGAAGCGACGTCGGGTGGTCACCCCGTCCTCCTCGATCTGGAGGACGACCTCCTGCTGGTACTTCCCATCGACGTATTCGAGTTCCCGCGGCGTGCCGGCCGCGATCACGTTGGGGCCGAAGAAGATTGCCTGGTAGGTGGCCTTGTCGCTCATCTTGAGTTCCTCTCTGCGGGGTGGAGCCGACACCGGCGGAGCGGCCCGCTCGGGTGCAGCCTACGACGGGGCCGCGAAGTTGCACAGGGGCCGGGTTCCGGCGGAACTGGAAGGTGCCCTTTCGCGGTAACCCGCGTAGGGTCGAAGTCACGGTGCCGCTGGGGCTCGGTTCGAAGGAGTACACATGGCTGACAAATCACCCAAGAAGGACGCATCCAAAAAGGTTGCCGGCAAGTCCTTGAAGGAGAAGCGTGCCGACAAGCACGCCAAGGCGAACGAAACGACCGAGAAGGCACGCAAGGCCTAGGGTCGCCTCCACGATTAAACTCAGGGTGTTGCCGCGGATGCCGCGGCAACACCCTTTTTCGTCCCGTCGTCCCGAAAGGACCTGCCGATGACCCTTCCCTCCCTGGACACCCGGGTGGACTACCCGGCCGGGTTGACCCGTCTCACCGCGACCGTGCTGCACGTCGAACCGCGTGCCGAGGGGCTGGTCACTGGACTGGTCGCCGTGTTGCTCGACGCCACCCCCGTGCACCCGGTGGATGCCGGCTGGCCTGATCAGGGGCCAGACCGGGCCGTGCTGCGCGCCGCGGCAGCCGAGTTGCCGGTGGTGGACTGTGTGGTCGGAGCGACGGACGGGACGGCGCTGTATCTGGGCCGGGACATCCCGGTGCAGAAGGGAACGGCCGGGTGGGCGTTCGTCGTGGTGCATCTGCTGTCGGGCGATGCCGCACCGGCCGAGGGGCAGATCGTCGAGGTCGAGGTCGACGCCGACTACCGCACCCGGATGTCCGCGGGCCACACCGCGTGCCACCTCGCCGCGCTCGGCCTGAACCTGGCTCTGGCCGACCGCTGGAAGAAGGAGGTGCGCGCCGACGCGCTCGGCAACCCCGACTTCGACGGCACCGCGATCGATGTGTCCCTGATCGGGGAGAACCAATCGGTCGACACCTACCGGCTCGGCAAGTCCCTGCGCAAGAAGGGGTTCATCACCGAGGGCCTGGCCGAGGCGCTGCCCGAGATCCAGGGCGCCCTGAACGCGACGCTGGCCGAGTGGGTGGCCACGGGCGCGAGCGTGCACATCGACGCTGACGGCCCGCTGCTCACCGACCGCCGGTACTGGGTCTGCGACCTGCCGGGACAGAGCGCGCGGATCCCCTGCGGCGGCACCCACGTCTCCTCCCTGGCCGAGCTCGGGGCCGTGCGCGTGGCGCTGTCCACCGCCGACGTGGAGGGCACGACCGTGCTCACGATGGCGACGTTCGTCGGCTGACCAGGAGCCGGCCGCGTCAAACCAATTCGACGGAGATACTGCTCTAAAAACACGCTTTTGCCCCGTTTGGGACGGACTTGGGCAGAATCTCCGTCGAATTCGTTACGACTGCGATCCGGCACGACCTGGAAAACAAAAATGCCCGGCTGGCCAGGGAACCTGGCTTGCCGGGCATTTCAATCGGTGGAGCTAAGGAGATTCGAACTCCTGACCTTCTCATTGCGAACGAGACGCGCTACCAACTGCGCCATAGCCCCTAACCGCTTATGCAGAATATCACGCGCGGCCGATGACTTTTGCCGCCGGGCCGTCAACGGCAGGAAAAGCCCGGAATGATTCGGCTGATCAGCCGACGGCGCGACGCCGACGCAGCACGGCGTCGAGATCGCTCATGCCGGGCGCGGTCTCCCCGACGACACCCATCGACGCGAACCTGCTGGTCGCGGCCGCGGGGGCCGCAACGGGGGCCGCAGCCGCCGACGGCCGTCTGAGCGGGGTGGCGGCCACGACCAGCTGGGCGGCCCTCCGGGCCACCTCGGCTTCGGCAGCGGCCTTGCGCAGTTCCGCTGCGGCCTCCACGGAGGCCATCGCGGTCTGGGCGACGGAGCCGCGCGAGAGATGCATCGGCAGCGGCAGCGGATGCGGCGTCCAGCTGTGGGCCGCGACCGGTGTTTCCTCGAGCTGCACGGGCTCGAACGTCTGCCCGACCCGCGACGCGGTGGCGGATTCGCCGGTTCCGACCCCGGCGGCGTGCCCCTCGTGGGCGCGCCGAGCGGTGCGGGCCAGGCGCGACAGGGCGCCGAAGGCGAGGGCAGCCAGGACGAGGCCGCTGACCAGGACCGCCCCGGTTCCGCCGGCGGCGAGGGCGAAGGCGCCGGAGACGAACAGGACCACTCCGGTCAGAAGGAACAGGGAGGTCACTGCGCGCACGCGGCGCAGGCGGCTCGCTTTGCCGGCCGCACCGGAAGCGGCGGGCCTGGCGAGCGCGGAACGGCCTGCAGCGGCCTGGGCCACGGCCGCACGCTCCGTCGCGGAACGGGCCGCGGCGGCC
>NZ_SOGU01000028.1:0-37025 GCF_004403275.1 Cryobacterium sp. TMT4-10 | reverse complement strand
CGGCCAGCGCGTTGGCGGCTCAGAGCGCGGGCACCGCCCGCAGCGCGGCATACGCGCGCCGCGGCCCGGCCCCGCAGGCAAGGGACTCGCCGAGCCGGTCCAGCCGCAGCCGGGCGTCGCCGTGGAGGGCGAGCAGCGCCGCCGCCGCAACCCGGATCTCCTCGGCCGTCGCCGTGTTGGGCGCCAGGGCGAGCCCGAAACCGGCCCGCTCGATCGCCGCCCCCCCGGCGAACTGATCCGTTGAGAAGGGCAGCACCAGCAGCGGCACGGCCGAGGTCATGGCCTCGGTGACGCTGTTGTTGCCGCCGTGCGTCACCGCCAGGGCGGAGTGCCGCAGCACCGTCACCTGCGGGAGGAAGCCCCGCACCAGCCACGAGTCCGGCACGGGGCCGAGCTCGGCCGGGTCGGAGGCCCCGGTCGCGAGGGCGACCCGCACGTCGAGGGCGGCCAGCGCCTCGGCCACGCGGGCCAGCACGTCGGTCCGCACCGACAGGAAGCTGCCGAAGCTGACGTACACGATCGGCCGGTCGCTCTCCACCGCCAGCCACCGTTTCACCTCGTCGTCCACGGCCTCCGCGCGCACGGCGGAGCCGAGGAACGCGTGCGGAGGCAACAGGTCCGCCCGCTTCGGGTCGTGCAACTCGGCCGGATAGTTCAGCAGCAGGATGTCGCCGGCCTCCTGGAACGCATCCGTGCTCGGGATCATCGACGGGTCGAGGGCGAGGAGGGCGTCGTTCCACTGGCGGGTGAACGAGTCGCGCACGTCCTCGCAGGTGTGGTGCAGCGCGTCGAGCTCGGCGGGCTCGGGCGAGAAGGCGTCCGGCCACTCGGGCGGGTAGCCGTAGACCTCGTCGCCGACGGGCAGGGCAGACGGATGCCCGATCACGACGTCCGCATGCCGCACCCCCGCACTGAGCAGGGCCAGCCGGGCGCTGAACGCCAGGTGGTCGACGATCACGTGGTCCGGGCGCACCTCGGCGACGATCCGCTGCACCTCCCTCGCCACCTCCACCGGGTTCCAGAGCAGGTCGCTGCTGCGGGCCTCGGCCTGGAAGCGGAGGGTGTCGACCATGCCGCGGCGGGTGGCGTCGAAGAACCCGCGCAGGGCGTCGTCCTCGCCCTTGGGCTGTTCTTCGGCGCGGATCGTGCCGGGGTTGGAGCCGCGGCCCAGCTGCAAGTTCACCCGTTCGAAGCCGAAGGCCGTCACGATGTCGGCCGTGGCGGGGCCGCTGGCCACCACCACGCGTTCGCCCGCCTCCAACCAGGCTGTGCCGAGCGTGGCGAGCGGAAACAGGTGGGACGCGTAGTCCGGGCTGATGATGAGCAGCGTCATGAGGCGCTCAGCGCCCAGTCAGTCGGCTCGTCCGCGTCGGACGCATCGGAGACGTCCCGGTAGACGCGGGACAGGGTCGCGGCCATGGCCTGGATGGTGAACGAGCCGGCCACCATCGCCCCGGCGCGATCCGCGTACTCCGGCCCGAACGGCCCGGAGGCCAGCACCAGCGCCGCGGTGATCCCGGCGGAGAGGGCCGCCCGGTTGCCGGTGTCGACGAGGTACCCCGTCACTCCCTCCTCGACGTAGGTGGCCGGTCCGCCGGAGTTCGGGGCCACGACAGTGAGCCCGGACGCCATCGCCTCGAGCAGGGCGATGCCGAACTCCTCCTTCATGCTCGCGCAGACGTACACGCCGCCGGGCGCAGCCAGGCCCGGACGGCCGTAGCGCGCGGCGGCCAGCCAGCGGGCGACCGTGTCGTTGGTGCGGTGCCCGGCCAGCAGCAGCCCGTGCCCGGCCGCGTCCGCCAGCGGCACGACGGCGGCCATCGAGTCCAGCTGCCCCTGCTCGTCGAACGAGGGCGCGTTCAGGTCGCCGCCGAGCACGAGCAGGTTGCAGCTCGCTCGGAGGCCCGCGTCGGCAGCCCAGGCCTCCACCAGCGTCGCCATGCCCTTCACCCGGTGCAGCCGGCCGACGGTGACGGCGAGGGGCAGGCCCTGTCGGCTGGTCGGCAGGGTGGCCAGCAGGGCGTCGAGCTCGGCCACCGCCGGGGCGCCGTCCGATACGGATGCCGCGCCCGCCACATCCGCGGCCGCCACAGCAGCGCCCGCAGCACCCGCAGCATCCGCCAGGGACCGCTCGATCACCGCGAGGTCGATGCCCTCCGCGATCACGGAGTGACGCTCGGGATGCTGCGAGATGTCGATGCCCACGAGGTCGCGCATGTCGCGCTGCAGGTCGGGCCGGGGGAAGAGCACGGTGTGCGCGGCATCCGCGGCCAGCCTCTGCACGAGCCGCGCCCGGAACCAGAAGTGCTCCGTCTCGTCGACCGTGCCAAAGTTGGCCCGGGTCAGCACCCCGGACGTGTCCAGGGAATGGATGACGCTGTGCGGGTCCGGCGCGACCGTGAACACGATCGGGATGTCGAGTTCCCGGGCGACGGTGGACGCCGCCAGGGTGCCGATGTCCGCCATCCGCAGGTGGATCGCGTCGACGGAACCCGCCGCACGCAGAATGCGACGGATGCCCCGCTGCGTCTCGATCCGCCGGGGCCAGGCGTCCACGGATGCCACCGGGTCACCCAGGAACGGAACGGTCGCGAACGCGTGGCCGGCGAGGGTCGAGCCGACCTCGGACAGGCAGGAGAGCCCGGCGGCGTGGTCACCCCGCGAGAGGGTGAGCACGCGTTCGACGGGCGACCCGGCCGGCCCGGCGACCAGGGCGTCGCCGAGGCGCACCAGCAGGGTCGCGATGCCGCCGTTATCACCGGACCCGACCTGGCTGAGCTCCCGGTCGATGTCGGCGTGCAGGAAGAGCTGTGCCACCGTGAGGCCCTGACTCCAGGGCGGGCGGGGATAGGTGGGCACGGTCAGGTCGACCAGGGCGAGCCTGGCGACATCCGCGAGCTCGTCGGACCCCTGGGACAGCTCGCTGACGATCCGGATGCTGGCCTCGTTCGGCCCGAGGTCGCCGAGGGCGGCGATCGCGGTCGCACGCACGGGCACCGATTCGGCGCGGTCCACGGCGACGCGGCGCAGCAGGCGCTCGGCGATGCGGCCGGCCGTGAGTCCCATCGTCTCGACCAGCCGGGCCCGGGCGGCGGGCTCGTGCACTCCGATCAGGGCGCCCTCCAGGGCGAGAGCCACATGCTCGGGAACCGACGAGCTCCACTGTTCCAGGGTGCGCTGCGCGATCATGCCGGAGAATCCGCCGGAAACGACCATGGTCAGGAGCCCGGCGAGCGCGTCGAAGCGGGGCAGGCGGGCACCGAACGCCCAGGCCGCGTGTTCCCGGATGAAGGGCGAGTCGTGCAGGAGCAGGGACACCAGGACTTCGTCGGCGGATTCGTCGAACACCTGGCCGAGCGAGTGGATGGCGGCGATGGCGGTGAGCTGGTCTCCGGCATCGAGGGCGGCCTGGGCGAGCAGGCGCACCGCGCGCACGCCGCCGTCCCGGCTCGCGGCGATGGTCAGGTTGTCCGCGCAGCGGATGCCGTCGAGGATCGACCTGCTCTGCCGCATCGTGTCCAACGTCGTATGAGTCCCCACGGTTGCCTCTCTGTTGGGCTGTCGAGTCTGTTGGGCTGTCGAGCTGTCGGCTGTCGAGCTGTCGGCTGTCGAGCTGTCGGCTGTCGAGCTGTCGGCTGTCGAGCTCCCCTGGGCTGTCTTCCCAGGCCTGGCCGGGCACCTACGTGTCTAACCGGATGCAGACCAGCATCATTCCACGAACCCATCAAACGCCATATCCCTGACCAGTTGCTGCTGATCCGGCTGGGAATCACCCGGGACCCTTGCCGGCAGCGCGAGCCGGAGGGAGCAGGATGGAGGAATGACACGACGCGCTCCGATCGACGACATCAACGAAGACAACCTGGTCGTCAAGAAGCCGAAGAAGTCCGCGGCCGGCGTCGAGGCCGTCGCCGTCGCCCTCGAACGCGGCATCGCGCAGGCCGGCGTCGGCCGCACGGCCAAGGCGCTGCTCCGGCTGAACCAGCGCGACGGCACCGACTGCCCCGGCTGCGCCTGGCCGGAGTCGCAGGGCCACCGCAAGACGGCGGAGTTCTGCGAGAACGGCGCGAAGGCCGTCGCCGAGGAGAGCACCCTGCGTACCGTGACCCCGGCGTTCTGGGCCGAGCACTCGATCGAGGAACTCGCCACCAAGACCGAGTACTGGCTGGGCAACCAGGGCCGCATCACGCATCCGATGGTCATCCGTCCCGGCGACACGCACTACTCGCAGATCTCCTGGAACGCCGCGTTCGAACTCATCGGCGAGCAGATCCGCGCCACCGTGCCCGACCGCACCGTCTTCTACACCTCGGGCCGCACCGCGAACGAGTCGGCGTTCCTGTACCAGCTGTTCGCCCGCTCGATCGGCACGAACAACCTGCCCGACTGCTCCAACATGTGCCACGAATCCTCCGGAAGCGCACTGAACCCGACCATCGGCATCGGCAAGGGAACCGTGTCCCTCGAGGACCTCCACCAGGCCCAGCTGATCCTGGTCGTCGGCCAGAACCCCGGCACCAACCATCCACGGATGCTGTCGGCCCTGAAAGAGTGCAAGGACAACGGCGGCAAGATCGTCGCCGTCAACCCGCTGCCGGAGGCCGGGCTGTTCAACTTCAAGGACCCGCAGTCGGTGTCCGGACTGATCGGCGACGGCACCGCCCTCTCCGACGAGTACCTGCAGATCAAGGTCGGCGGCGACCTGGCCCTGTTCCAGGCCCTTGGCCACCTGCTGCTCGAAGAGGAAGAGCGCGTGCCCGGATCCGTCGTGGATGCGGAGTTCGTGGCCGCGAACACGCAGGGCCTCGAGGACTACCGCGCGGCCCGCAAGAGCATCGACTGGGCCGAGACCGAAAAGGCCACCGGCCTGAACGTGCTGCAGATCACCACCGTGGCGCGCATGATGGCGGACTCCAAGGCCACGATCATCTGCTGGGCGCTGGGCCTGACCCAGCAGCCGCACTCGGTGAACACGCTCAAGGAGATCATCAACCTGCTGCTGCTGCAGGGCAACTTCGGCAAGCCCGGCGCCGGCGCCTGCCCGGTGCGCGGCCACTCCAATGTGCAGGGCGACCGCACCATGGGCGTCTGGGAGAAGCCGAAGGAGGCGATGCTCGCCGCTTTGGACACGGAATTCGGCATCAACGCCCCGCGCGAGCACGGCCTCGACTCGGTGGACACGATTGCGGCGTTCGAGAACGACGACGTCGACGTGTTCGTCGCCATGGGCGGCAACTTCGTCCTCGCCGGCTCCGACACCGTGGCCCTGGAGACCGCGATGCAGCGGGTCGGGCTCACCGTGCACGTGTCGACCAAGCCGAACCGGTCGCACACCATGCACGGCCGGACCTCGCTGATCCTGCCGACGCTCGGGCGCACCGACACCGACGACAAGCATCCGGGCGGACGCCAGGTGCTCTCGGTCGAGGACTCGATGTCGGTCGTGCGCACCACGCAGGGGCGCCTCGACCCGGTCTCCGAACACCTGCTCGCCGAGCCGGTCATCGTCGCCCGGATGGCCAGCGCCACCCTCGGAGAGGACCACGTGATCGACTGGAAGGCCATGGCCGACGACTACGACGTCATCCGTGACCGCATCTCCCGGGTGATCCCCGGCTTCCAGGACTTCAACACGCGCCTCAAGACCAAGAACGGGTTCGTGCTGCCCAACCCGCCGCGGGACACCCGCAGCTTCGCCACGGACATCGGCCGGGCCCGGTTCACGGTCAGCCCGCTCGAGTACCTGACGCCGCCGCCCGGGCACCTGATCCTGCAGACGATGCGCAGCCACGACCAGTACAACACCACCTTCTACGGCCTGGACGACCGGTACCGCGGCATCTCCGGCGGCCGCCGCGTCATCCTGATCCACGAGGACGACGTGACCGAACTGGGGTTCACGGACCGCGACATGGTCGACGTGATCAGCACCTTCCAGGGCGAGGAACGCCGCGCCAACGAGTTCCGCCTGGTGGTCTACCCCACCCCGCGGGGCTGCGCAGCGGCCTATTTCCCCGAGGCGAACGCCCTGGTGCACCGCGAGCTCGTGGCGCGCGAGTCGAACACCCCCGGCTACAAGGCCATGTCGGTGCGGTTCATCCCGCACGAAACCGTGCCCGCCTAGCCGAGCGCGCCCTTCACCGTCACAGCGCGGTGCTGCTGCTGAACCAATTCGACGGAGATTCTCGGCTAAAACCGCTGTTCTGGGGTTGCCAGGGCCGATTTGGCCAAAATCTCCGTCGAATTCGTTCGGGACGCGGGGCGGCAACACCTTACGGGTGGGGGCCCGGCCGAACACAGGGCGCCCCGACCGAGGCCAGGTTGGCCCGACCGAGGCTAGGTTGGCTGGACTGACCGCACACGGAGGTGCCCATGGAGCAACGCAGCTGGTCCGGCCACGTCTTCATCGCGACGAGCGTGGACGGTTTCATCGCCCGCAGCAACGGCGACATCAACTGGCTCACCGACACGCCCGGCGAGACGCCCGGCGACGACGAGTTCTTCGCATCCGTCGACCATCTCCTGATGGGGAGGGCGACCTACGAGAAGGTACTCAGCTTCGACCGGTGGCCCTACGGCAGCACACCGGTGCTGGTGCTCAGCAGCACGCTGATGCCGGCCACCCAGGCAGCGACCGACGGCCAGAGCATCCGCGTCGTGCGCACGCTCGCGGCGGCGGTGTCCGTGCTCAACGAGGCGGGAGCCGCCCGTGTCTACCTCGACGGCGGCAAGGTCGTGCGGGCCTGTTTGGCCGCCGACCTCGTCGACGACCTGGTCATCACCCGGATCCCGGTGCTGCTGGGCGACGGCATCCCGCTTTTCGGCGCTCTTCCCGGGGCGCTCCCGGCGGACATCCGGCTGCAGACCCTCTCGGCTGGGCAGATCAGCGGGGGCATGATCCAGGAGCGCTATTCGGTCGTGCGCTGAGCTTCGAGCCGACTCAGCCCGCGATGACCGCCCGGCTGCGCGCGGCGCTTTCGCTGTCGATCCGCTCGGCCCCGGCGTAGATCACCATCGAGTCGCCACGCAGGAACCCGACCAGGGTCATCCCGACCTCGGCCGCGAACTCCGCGGCCAGCGACGATGGCGCGGAGACGGCGGCGAGCACCGGGATTCCGGCCATCATCGCCTTCTGCGCAAGCTCGAAACTGGCCCGGCTCGACACCATCAGCACCGTGCCGGAGAGCGGCAGCAGGTTCTCCTTGAGCGCCCAGCCGATGACCTTGTCGACCGCATTGTGACGGCCGACGTCCTCGCGCAGCACCAGCATCCGCCCGGTGGCGCCGTCGAAGAGGGCCGCCGCGTGGATGCCGCCGGTCTTCTCGAACACGGCCTGCGCTTCCCGCAGCGCGTCGGGGAAGGTGATGAGCAGTTCCGCGCTGACCCGCAGGGGGTCCTCCGCCACCGGGAACGACGATTTCGTGCGCACGGCGTCGATGCTGGCCTTGCCGCACAGCCCGCAGGAGCTGGTCGTGAGGAACGAGCGTTCCAGGCTCGGGTCCGGCGGCCGCACACCCGGTGCGAGCGACACATCGAGCACGTTGTAGGTGTTCTCGCCCTCGTCGTCGGTGGCGCCGGCGCAGTACCGCGCGGTGAAGAAGTGCTCGCCCCGAGTGATCACGCCCTCCGACACCAGGAACCCGGCGGCCAGGTCGTAGTCGTTGCCGGGGGTGCGCATCGTGACGGCGAGCGAACGGCCGTTCACGCGGATCTCCAACGGTTCTTCGGCCGCCAGCACGTCTTCCCTGGTGGTGGGGTTCTGGCCCACCGTCAGCCGCACGACCTTGCGCCGCACCGTGATTCTGCTCAAATCAGTCACCCGCCAATGTAGGACATTTCGATTCTTTTCTTGCCGGATGCCCGCAGGCCCCCGGTCTGCGAGCTGCGCAGCTCCGAGTAGCGGTCGGTGCGCTCACGCCAGATCTGCGCCATCACGGTGGACAGCTGCTCGTCGGTGCAGCCGCCGCGCATCAGGGCCCGCAGGTCGTGCCCTTCGGTCGCGAACAGACAGGTGAAGAGCTTACCGTCGGTGGAGACCCGCGCCCGCGAGCAGGAGTGGCAGAACGACTGGGTGACGCTGGAGATGACCCCGATCTCGCCACCGCCGTCGCGGTACCGCCAGCGCCGGCTGGTCTCGCCGCTGTAGTTGGGCGAGACCTCCTCCAGGGGCAGCTCGGCGTTGATGCGTGCCACGACCTCGGAGGAGGGCACCACCGCGCCCATCTCCCAGCCGTTGCTGGAGCCGACATCCATGAACTCGATGAAACGCAGGATGTAGGGCGTGTCCTTGAAATGGCGGGCCATGGCCACGATGTCCTGGTCGTTCTGGCCGCGTTTCAGCACCATGTTGATCTTGATCGGCCCGAGGCCCACCGAGTGGGCCACGTCGAGGCCGTGCAGCACCTTGGCGACCGGGAACTTCACGTCGTTCATGGCCTTGAAGGTGGCGTCGTCGAGCGAGTCCAGGGACACCGTCACCCGCCGCAGCCCGGCATCCTTCAGCGCCTGGGCCTTCAGCGCCAGCACGGAACCGTTGGTGGTCAGGGCGATGTCGACTTCGCGGCCGTCCGGGGTGCGCAGCGCGGCCAGCATCGCGACGAGTTCTTCGAGCCCCTTGCGCAGCAGCGGTTCGCCGCCGGTCAGGCGGATCTTCTCGACCCCGTGAGCGACGCTGATCCGGGCCAGCCGGGTGATCTCCTCGAAGGAGAGCAGCTCATCGCGGTCCATGAACGCGAAGTCCTTGCCGAAGACCTCTTTGGGCATGCAGTAGACGCAGCGGAAGTTGCACCGGTCGGTGACCGAGATGCGCAGGTCGTGCAGCGGGCGGGCGTACCGGTCGGTGACCAGACCGGTCGGCTGTTCCACGGCGACCGGGATGTCGGTGAGGGCACTGAAGTAGCGGGGAACGAGTGCGGTGATGTCGACTCCGGTCATGTCTCCACACTAACTGCCGCCCCGAGCGGCAAAAGGTCGCCGGGACGGTGAGAAATCCCCGGGACGCGAAACCCGGCCGGGGCGAACCGCCGGCCGGGTTTCCCGTTTGGTGGGGCGCGGTTACTTGATGTACTGGTTCGGGTTCAGCACGTACTTGACAGACTTGCCGGCGTCGAACTCGGCGTACCCGCGCGGGGCATCGTCCAGGCTGATCGCCTGGGCGTTCACGGCCTTGGCGATCTGCACCTTGTCATGCAGGATCGCCATCATCAGCCCCCGGTTGTACTTCATCACCGGGCACTGACCGGTGGTGAAGGAGAGGGACTTGGCCCAGCCCAGGCCCAGCCGGATGGACAGCGAGCCGACCTTCGCCGCCTCGTCCACCCCGCCCGGGTCACCGGTGACGTAGAGCCCCGGGATGCCCAGGCCGCCACCGGCGGCGGTGACCGTCATCAGCGAGTTGAGCACCGTGGCCGGGCGCTCCGTGCCCGCGTCCTTGCCGTGGCCACGGGCCTCGAACCCGACGGCATCCACACCGCAGTCGACCGTGGGTTCACCCAAAATCTGCTCGATCTGGTCCTGTGGTTCGCCCTTCCGCAGGTCGATGGTCTCACAGCCGAAGCTGCGGGCCTGGGCCAGCCGCTCTTCGTTGAGATCGGCGACGATCACGACGGCGGCCCCGAGCAGCTGAGCGGATGCCGCCGCAGCCAGGCCCACCGGTCCGGCGCCGGCGACGTAGACGGTCGACCCGACCCCGACTCCGGCGCTGTACGCGCCGTGGAATCCGGTCGGGAAGATGTCGGAGAGCATGGTGAGGTCCATGATCTTCTCCAGCGCCTGGTCCCGGTCCGGGAACTTCAGCAGGTTCCAGTCCGCATACGGCACCAGCACGTACTCGGCCTGGCCGCCGACCCAGCCGCCCATGTCGACGTAGCCGTAGGCGCTGCCCGGGCGGTCCGGGTTGACGTTGAGGCAGATCCCGGTCTTGCGCTCCTTACAGTTGCGACAACGGCCGCAGGAGATGTTGAACGGCACCGAGACGATGTCGCCGACCTTGATGAACTCGACGTCGGGCCCGCACTCGACCACCTCGCCGGTGATCTCGTGGCCGAGCACCAGGTCCATCGGTGCGGTCGTGCGCCCGCGGACCATGTGCTGGTCCGAGCCGCAGATGTTCGTCGTGACGGTCTTGAGGATGACCCCGTGCGGCACCTTCCGACCGACGTTGGCCGGGTTCACGCCCGGCCCGTCCTTCAGCTCGAAGGTGGGGTAGTCGATGTCGATGACCTCGACGACGCCTGGGCTCTTGTAGGCAACTGCTCTGTTTCCAGTCATGAAGTACCTTCCTAGTTCCTGATTGCTTTCCTCGTGGCGCGGCCACTGCGGTCGCGCGAGAGTGCATGGGTGTCTCTAGTTGGATCCCTTTTCGTGGTGCGATCCCTAGGTGACTACAGATGGCCTGAGAATTCAAGGTGTTTGCCGGAGTTCGCCCGGATGGGTATTCACCGCACGCCCCCAGCGCCTACCGTGGTAGTCATGGCCATACCTCCCCTCGTCGAGCCGGTCGCCCGGCTCAGCGCCGCCGAATCCGTCCGCACCGCACGCCAGCGTCGCCTGCCCCAGCTGAACGAGCTCGGCCAGCGCCGGCTCGCCAACGCCCGGGTGCTGGTGCTCGGCGCCGGCGGTCTCGGTTCCCCCGCGCTGGTCTACCTGGCCGCGGCCGGGGTCGGCACCATCGGCATCGTCGACAGCGACGACGTCGAACCCAGCAACCTGCAGCGCCAGATCGTGCACGGCCAGGCGGATGTCGGCCGGCCCAAGGTGGTCAGCGCGGCCGAGTCGATCGCGGCCATCGCGCCGGAGACCGTGGTCGTGCAGCACGGCGAGCGGCTCGACGCCGGCAACGCCGCCACCATCCTCGGCGGCTACGACGTCATCATCGACGGCACCGACAACTTCCCGACCCGGTTCCTGGTCAACGACACCTGCGCGGCCCTGGGCCTGCCGCTGGTGTGGGCATCCGTGCTGCGCTTCGACGCGCAGCTGTCGGTGTTCTGGGCCACCCCGCCGGCAGGGAGCGGCCTCACCGGGGTTCACCTGCGCGACCTCTTCCCGACCCCGCCCGCCGAGGGCGAGGTGCCCAACTGCGCGGAGGCCGGCGTTCTCGGCGCGCTCTGCGGCCAGGTCGGTTCGCTGATGGCCACCGAGGCCATCAAGCTCATCGCCGGGATCGGCACCCCGCTGATCGGGCGCATCCTCGTCATCGACGCCCTGTCGGGGCGGTTCACCGAGGTTCCCCTGCTCGGCACCGGCATCGCCGCGGCCGACCCGAACCCGCCCGCGACAGCCGCCGCCGCGCCCAACGCCTGGCCGACGATCACCCCGGTCGAGCTCGTCGCCCGTCTGGGCGCCCGGGCGAAGAGCACCGACGCGTTCCTGGTCGTCGACGTGCGCGAACCGGACGAACACACCGAGAGCGCCATCCCGGATGCCGTACTGCTCCCCCTCGCCGAACTGCTCACCGCCGAGGGAATGGCCACCCTTCCCCGCGACGTGCCGCTGGTGCTGCACTGCCACACCGGCACGCGTGCGGCCCGCGCCGCGACCGCGCTCCAAGCGGCCGGCTTCACCGACCTCACCCTGCTCGACGGCGGAATCGTCGCCTGGGACGCCGCCGTCGCCGCCCGCACCGCCCCCGGCCTCGGCAGCAAGTGGTCCAGGGAGTGGTCGGCCACCTGGTCGCCGGAATGGTCCACCGAGGCCAGGAGCTGACCGTGGCCGAGGGAACGCACCGGCACGATCACGGCGGCAGGCACACCCACGAGCACGTCGCCGACGGCTGCTCCGTCCCCGCCTCGGCCCGCACCGTGGCCGAGCAGCTGGCCGCCGTGCTCGCCGCGGTCGCCCCGCTGCCGCCGGCGCTGGTGTCCCTGGACGAGGCCCTCGGGCTCGTGCTCGCCGAGGACATCCGGAGCGCCACGGACACCCCGCCGTTCGACAACTCGGCCATGGACGGCTATGCCGTGCGACGCGCGGACCTGCTCGGGGCCACGGAACAGACCCCGGTCTCCCTGCCGGTGGTCGCCGACCTCGCCGCCGGCACGGCGCAGAATCCGCGCCTGGAAACCGGCCAGGTCGCGCGCATCATGACCGGGGCGCCGATCCCTGACGGGGCGGATGCCGTGGTGCCGATCGAGGACACCGACCAGGGCACACAGACGGTCCAGGTTATGCGCCCGCCCGGCCCGGCCGCGCACATCCGTCGCGCCGGCGAGGACGCGCACGCGGGCGACACCGTGCTGACCCGCGGGTCCGAGCTCTGGCCCACCCGGATCGCCGCCGCCGCGAGTGCCGGCACGTCCGGCCTGCGGGCCCACCCCGCCCCGCGCGTGGCCGTGATCTCCACCGGCAGCGAACTCGTCACGCCGGGCGAACCGACCCGGCGCGGCCAGATCCCCGATTCCAATTCGTACCTGCTCGCCGCTGCCGTCGCCGAGGCCGGCGGGGTGCCGATCCGGCTGGGCGCGGTGCCCGACGACGAGAACACCCTCCGCAGCCTGCTCACCAGCCTCGCCGGCACCGTCGACGCGATCGTGCTGTCGGGCGGCGTGAGCGTGGGCGCGTACGACGTGGTGAAGGCCGTGCTGGCCCCGCTCGGCACGGTGCGGTTCGGCCCGGTGAAGATGCAGCCCGGCAAGCCGCAGGGCTTCGGCCGGTGGCCCGCCGACGCGGACGGAACCGACGGCCCGGTCATCTTCGCCCTGCCCGGCAACCCGGTGAGCGCCTTCGTCTCGTTCGAGGCGTTCGTGCGACCGGCCCTGCGCCGGATGGGCGGGCACAGCGAGCTGTTCCGGCCCACCGTGGACGCCGTCGCCGCCGAAAGCTGGGCTTCCCCGGCCGGCCGCGCCCAGTACATGCCCGTCATGCTCCGCCGGGACGGCACGCGCACACTCGCCCGCCGCGCCGCGGCCGGCGGGTCCGGCTCGCACCTCGTGGCCGGTCTCGGCCAGGCCCAGGGACTTGCCATCGTGCCGGAGGACGTCACCCGGATTGACGAGGGTGGGCCCGTCACTGTCATGCTGGTGACATGACCGCACGCGACACGCCCGCACACCCCTTCACCCACCTCGATTCCGCCGGCCAGGCCCGAATGGTCGACGTCACCGACAAGGTGCCCACCGTGCGCAGCGCGACCGCGGCCGGTTTCGTGGCCTGCGGCCCGAAGGTCGTCGCCGCCCTCCGCGACGGCAGCACCCCGAAAGGCGACGTGCTGGCCGTGGCCCGCATCGCCGGCATCCAGGGCGCCAAGAAATGCGCCGACCTGCTCCCCCTCGCGCACGTGATCGGGGTGCACGGCGCCGCCGTCGACCTCGTGGTCGAGGATGCGGGCGTGCGGATCATCGCCACGGTGCGCACGGCCGACCGCACCGGCGTCGAGATGGAAGCGCTGACCGCGGTGTCGGTGGCGGCGCTGGCCGTCGTCGACATGGTCAAGGGACTCGACAAGTCGGTCATGATCGAGAACATGCGGCTGATCACCAAGACCGGCGGCAAGTCCGGCGACTGGCACCGCCCGGCGGGGTCGTCGGGCGACTAGCCATGAGCGTCGACCTGATCGTGCTCGCCGGCGGCCGCGGCAGCCGGCTCGACGGCGCGCTCAAGCCCGCAGTGGGGGTGGCCGGCCGGTCCCTGCTGTCCCGGGTGCTGGACGCCCGCGGGCTGGCGCGACGGGTCGTCGTGGTGGGGCCGGACTCGGCCCGCCCCGCCGCGGGCGAGGCCGTGCCCGCGGCGGCCTGGACCCTGGAGGACCCACCGTTCGGCGGGCCCGTCGCCGGGATCGTCGCCGGGCTGGCTGCGCTGGACCGGCCCGCGGCATCCGTTGTCGCGGCCGAGTGGGTGCTGGTGCTGGCCTGTGACCTGCCCTGGGCCGCGGATGCCGCGCGCCTGCTGGTGCCGGCGGCGACCGACCCGGGGCTGCCGGCATCCGTTCACGGCCTGCACCTCACCGACGAGGGCGGCCGGGCGCAGTGGCTCGCCGCGATCTACCGTCTGGCTCCCCTGCGGGCGGCCGCGGGCCGGCTCGGCGCCGACGCGCACGGTTCGAGCATGCGTGACCTGCTGGCCCCGCTCACCCTGCGCGGCATCCGGGACGCCGCCGGCGCGGGCAGCGACGTGGACACGTGGCAGGATGTGGAGAGGAGCTCCGCACTCCTGCTCACCGAGGCCGACCCCGTCGCGGAGCAATCCGATGAGGAGTGAAACCGAATGAGCACCTCCGCCCCGCTTCCCCCCGAGGCCCTCGACGACTGGTTGGCGGCCCTCGCCGCGCGGCTGGGCCTCGACCCGGCCGACGTCCCGGTGGGCACCCTGCTCGACGTGGCCCGCGACGTGGCCCACAATGTGGCCCGGCCCGCCGCGCCGCTGAGCACGTTCCTGGTCGGGCTGGCCGCCGCCCGCGCCGGGGGTACCGCCGCCGACATTGAACGCGCCTCCGCCCTGGCCACCGAGCTCGCCCTGGCATGGCCGGCCGACTACCCGGACACGACCCGCTGATGGCCACGGTGCGCTTCTTCGCGGCCGCCGCCGAGGCCGCCGCCACCGACGGCACCGCCCTCGACGCGGCCACGATCGGCGACCTGCGCGCCCGGCTCGTGGCCCGCTACGGGGCCGAGTTCGAACGCATCCTGAACCGGTGCTCGCTGCTGGTGAACGGCACCCGGGCCACGGATGACGCGGTGCCGCTCGCCGGCAGCGACGCCGTCGACGTGCTGCCGCCCTTCGCCGGCGGCTGACCCGGCCCGCCACCGTTCGGCTACCGCCGGGACGAGGTTCGAGCCGGACCGGATCGGAATCATTTTTCACGGTGTTCGCGCGTTGTCGCATCCCGGCCGGCCGGTCAAGGTGGTAGCTATGCGGGCCTTTGGCGCCCGGCAGCGCACCCGGACGAAGGAAGAACATGTCTGTCGCACCGCCCACGCAGTACGCCGCGAACCTCCAACCGGACCTGT
This sequence comes from Cryobacterium sp. TMT4-10, assembly GCF_004403275.1. Classification (NCBI taxonomy): domain Bacteria; kingdom Bacillati; phylum Actinomycetota; class Actinomycetes; order Micrococcales; family Microbacteriaceae; genus Cryobacterium; species Cryobacterium sp. TMT4-10. The sequence goes on along the minus strand of NZ_SOGU01000028.1, from coordinate 22,083 downwards.
CGAACTGGGACCCGGAACACGACGAGACCTGGGATCCGAAGCTCGCCTGGCGCACCCTCTGGATCACCACCTTCAGCCTGACGCTCAGTTTCGCCACCTGGTACCTCGTCAGCGCGATCGCCCCGCGCCTGAACGACATCGGCTACTCGCTGACTCCCGGCCAGCTGTACTGGCTGGTGGCCCTGCCCGGACTCGCCGGCGGCCTGCTGCGCCTGGTCTTCATGTTCCTGCCGCCGATGATGGGCACCCGGGCCCTCGTGGCCATGTCCTCGGCCCTGCTCGTACTGCCCATGATCGGCTGGACCCTCGCCGCCCGCGACACCTCCACCCCGTACTGGGTGCTGCTCGCGCTGTCCTTCTCGGCTGGAATCGGCGGCGGCACGTTCTCCGGCTTCATGGCATCCACCAGCTATTTCTTTCCCAAACGCCTCGCCGGCACCGCGCTCGGCCTGCAGGCCGGCCTCGGCAACTTCGGCATCGGCCTGATGCAGCTGCTGCTGCCCTGGGTCGTGGGCTTCGGCCTCCTCGGCACGGCGGCCCTCACCCCGCAGAGCAGCGCCGCGGGCGACCTGGTCTGGCTGCACAACGGCGGCCTGGTGCTCATCCCCTGGGCGCTGCTCGCCGTCGTGCTCTCGGTCGTGTACCTACGGCGGGTGCCGGTCACGGCCAACTTCCGCCAGCAGATGGACATCTTCGGGGTCAAGCACACCTGGATCATGACGGCCATCTACCTGATGAGCTTCGGCGCCTACAGCGGCCTGGCCGCCCAGATGGGCCTGATCATCCTCAACGTCTACGGCGACTTCCCGGATGCCCCGAACCCGCTCGCGTTCGCGTTCATCGGTCCCGTCGTGGGCGCCCTGGTGCGCGCGGCCAGCGGGCCGTTCTGCGACCGGTGGGGCGGCGCGATCTTCACCTTCGTCGGCGGCCTCGGCATGGTGGCGGGAACCGCGTTCACGTCCTTCTTCCTCACCCCGACCAGCGTGGACGAGTTCTGGGGCTTCCTCGCCGGCATGATCGTGATCTTCTTCTTCGCGGGACTGGCCAACGCCGGCACGTTCAAGCAGATGCCGATGATCTTCCCTAAGCGACAGGCCGGCGGCGCCATCGCCTGGACCTCCGCGATCGCGGCCTTCGGCCCGTTCATCGTCGGCATCTCGCTCACGGCCATCAGCCCGACCGCGTTCTTCATCGGCTGCACCGTGTTCTGCGTCTTCTGCACCTGGCTCGTTTGGTTCTACTACGCCCGCAAGGGCGCTCCCTTCCCCAGCTGACCGCGCCGCGCCGCGCCCTAACGAATTCGACGGAGATTCTGCCCGAATCGGCCCCAGATACCCCGAAGACGCGCTTTTACAGCAAAATCTCCGTCGAATTGGTTCCGCGCCGGGGGCGGCGGCCGGGGGCGGCCGGCTGCCGCGGTTCCCTCGGCGGCACCATCGACGTATTCTGGGCAAAAAACGGAGGACGTCATGCGAGCACTCGTGGTCTACGAATCCCAATGGGGCAACACCGAGCAGGTCGCGCGTGCGATCGCCGCCGAACTCGGCACCGCCATGGAGGTGGAGGTCGTCGACACCGACAGCGCTCCAGCGTCGGCCGACGGCTACGACCTCCTACTGGTCGGCGGCCCGACGCACGCCTTCTCGATGAGCCGGCCGAACACCCGGCAGGATGCCGTGAACCAGCATGAGGCGCCCCGGTTGCCGACTCGAGGCATCCGGGAATGGCTGGACGGCCTCGCCCCGGTGACGGGTGTCAAGGCCGCGACCTTCGACACCCGCGCGAACGCGCCGCGCCTGCCAGGCTCAGCGGCCCGGGCGGCGAAGCAGGAGTTGAAGAGCCTCGGCTTCGAGATCGTGGTCAAGCAGATGAGCTTCCACGTGCACGGCTACGCCGGCCCGCTCGTGGACGGCGAGCTCGAGCGGGCCGTCGAGTGGGCGCACGAAGTCTCCAGCGGCCTCACCTCCGCGGACACCCAGTAAGTCTCAGAGCACATGGGTGTCTGAGTACCTGGAAAGAAGCCTCCAGCGGCGAACGGATGACCCGGTCGCCGCTGGAGGCTGGGGAACGTCTGACGGCCACGGAACGGCCAGTGCCGGCTCAGTCCTTGTTGCCGGCGGGCGCCGGTGTGCCCATGTCATCGGACCAGACGGCGGTCGCGCCGCTGTGGCCGATGCGGATGGCCTGCACGGTGGTGCCGGTGGAGGCGAGCAGGGCGGCCGCGGCCAGGACGATGGCGACCCACCTCGGGGCGCGGCGCGTGGAGCCCCGGCCGAAGATCTCCCGGTAGTTCCACCAGAGCAGCACGCCGGCGACCACGGCCAGACCGATCACCCACGGCAGCAGGCCCTCGGCCAGGTCGGCGTGCGTCTCGATCAGGGCGCTCTCGGAGACCCGCTCCTCGAGTGCTTCGCCGGACTGGGTCGACAACGGCACGAGAACGACGGCGGCCAGGGCCAGCAGCAGCGGAAGGAATCTGGCCCACTTGCGGAAGCGGGGCCACAGGGCGGCAACGACGATGACAAGGGCTGCAGTGGGAACGACGACCTCGGTGGCGTGCACGATGAGGGGGTGAACGGGCAGACCGGCGATGGTGTCGAGCAGCGCTTCGAACATGGTTCTCCTTGTGGGCGTCACCGGGCAGGCACGTGTGTGAGCCCGTACTCTCGCAATGCTAAGCACGGGGAGCCGTACCTCGCCACGACGTGCAGCCTTCCCTCAGTAGCCCGCGCGGCGGGTCGCTGCACAACGGGTCGAAACGAAGGGACAGCATCTTGGCCAGACTCGTCTACACCGGGATCACGTCGCTCGACGGCTACGTGGGGGGCCCGACCTGGCCGCACGGATGATCCGGGCCGGCCTGGTGGACGAGTTCCGGCTGCTCGTCTCGCCGATCATGCTCGGCGGCGGCCACTCCCACTTCCCGAACGGAGTGCGCGTGCCGCTGCAGCTGCTCGCCGACCGCCGTTTCGGCAACGGCGTCGTCTTCGTCCGCTATCGCGCCGAACCGTGAGTCTCGCCCCTATTTTTTCGATTTACCGGGTCTTTTCTCACGGTTCGGCGAAGAACTAGACGCCTTCGATTGCCTGCAGGCGGCCGGAACCGACCGCCCCGGCGAACAGGGCGTAGTCCCGGTCGTTCTGGTCGGCGTAGCGCTCGGAGAAATCGGTGACCGATTTATCGAACTTGTCGCTCTTGCCGAGGTAGGCCGCGATCGCGATCGGGTCGCCCGAGCGGGCGTACGCCCGAGCGGGCGTACGCCCGGGCGAGCGTCCAGCCGCAGGCGTGGGCGTACAGCGACAGGCCGGCCGGTTTCAGCGATTCGACCTCGGCAGACCCCTTCATGTCGCGCAGCTGCCGCCAGTACATGAAGCGGTTCTCCTGCACGCCCTTCGTCCAGCCCAGGTAGATGTCACTGGCGGCCTGCATCAGCCGTTGGCCCTGCACGACCCGCTCCCCCGGTTGCTTGTAACGACTCTTCGGCAGGTGGTCTTCCAGAACGGATGCCGTGGCCTCCTTGATCTGCAGGAAGAGCGGGTCCTGTTCATCTCGCCCCTGGAGCAGGGCGATGAAGGAGCGGGTGCCGACACTGCCGACACCCACCACCTTGCGGGCCACGTCGACCAGCTGGAACTGCTCGAGCAGATGACGGCGGTCGTCCGGAAGGGTGACCCGGTAGGCGCGCAACTGGTCGAGGATAGCGCGCCGGGTCTCCTCGGCTGACATCCCGAACGCGTCGAGGAGCCCTCGGGCGGGGATGACGATCGGCGGCTGACTCACGATCCGGTACTGCCCGTTGTCGAACTCGGCGAGTTTGGAGAGAGCCTGCAGGCTATCCCTGGTGCGGGCCTTCGCCGAGTTGCGCTGCATTGTCTTCTCGATGGTCCGGTTCAGTTTCCGCTGCTTGCCTGTCCCGGCGCCCACGGACTGTTGGAGGACCTTCGTCAGGTCCTCCTGTGACAACCGGGCGTACCAGATGTCCATGGTGCGCATCTGGGCGAACGAGGCCATGGCCTCTCGATACGCACGGACCGCCGCGAGGGTCACATCCCGGGCGCCGGACGCGCTGAAGCCGTTGTTTCGGGCTGCGATCGTGAAACTGGCGGTCATCCGCAGCACGTCGTACTCGAACGGACCGGGGAGCGTCTCATCGAAGTCGTTGAGGTCGAAGAGGAGCAGCCGCTCGGGTGACACGAACACGCCGAAATTGGAGAGGTGGGCGTCACCGCATTGCTGGGCGATCAGGCCCGCCCGGGGCGTGTCCGTGAGGTCGGTCGCCATGATCTTGGCCGCACCGCGGTAGAAGGTGAAGGGGGAAACCAGCATCCGGTCGTGCCGAACCGGCACCAGGTCCTGCTCCCTGGTGGTGTTCTGAGCCTCGAGCAGCGACGGCGGGTCCGGCCGGTCGGCGGCGGGAACCCAGCCCCGATGACTGGTGAGGGGCGTGCGCTCCCGCGCGCTCCTGCCGCGGGCTTTCCGCTCCTCAACGCTGAGGTGCTGCGCTTTGGGCGCGGTCATGATCGGAGACCTTTCGGCTGCACTGCAATCGGCGGGTGAGAACATCTCCACGATTGCCCGGCCGCGCGCCGGCGTCAATGTCTCCGGGCCGGGCGGCTAACGGCGACTGCCCTCCCGATGGCGGGTGCCGCGTGGCAGCTCGCTCTTCTCCCAGCCGCGGCGGGCCTTCACTGCACCCGCGCCGCGGTGGCCGTCCCGCGAACGGTAGACGATGTAGGGCCGCACGAAGTAGCCGAGCGGCGCCGAGAAGACGTGCACCAGGCGACTGAACGGCCACAGCAGGAACAGGGCCGTCGCCGAGAGCACGTGCAGCTGGAAGAAGAACGGCACGCCGCTCATCAGCGACGGGTCCGGCTGGAAACCGTAGAGGCTGCGGAGCCAGGGCGAGATCGACCCGCGGTAGTCGTAGCCGGCGCCGAGCACCTGGTAGAGCACCGTGGCCGTGGTGCCGAAGGCGATGGTGCCGGCGAGGAAGAGGTACATCACCTTGTCCATCGCGGTCGTGACCAGTTTGACCCGGGCGACCAGGCGCCGACGAACCAGCAGGATGACCAGGCCCGCGATGGTCAGCACCGCCGCGATGCTGCCCAGCCAGGTGGCCCCCAGGTGGTACAAATGCTCGGTGACGCCGAATAACTCGAGCCAGGGCTTGGGGATGAACAGGCCCACGAGGTGGCCGCCGAAGACCATCAGGATGCCGTAGTGGAACATCGGCGAGCCCCAGCGCAGCCACTTGTTCTCGTAGGTCTGGCTCGACCGGGACGTCCAGCCGAACTGGTCGAACCGGTAGCGCAGCAGGTGGCCGACGATGAAGACGACGGCCGCGGCGTAGGGGAACGCCACCCAGAGCAGAATGTCGAGCGGGGTCATACCCGTACGTCCTCACTGTTCGCGGCGGACGGCGAGAACGGTTTGAGATTGCCGAGAAAGGTCATGCCGACCGTCTCGGTGGGCGGTCCCTCGTTGACGAGGTCCAGGTAGCGCTGACGGGTTTCCTCGTCGATCTTCGGCAGCGACAGGGACACCACCTCCACGACGTGCGCGTAGGGGCTCGGCACCGCCTCGAGGGCCGTGCGGAGCACCTCGATGCCGTCGCGGTGGGCGGCGAGCAACTCCTGGGCGATCGGCGACTCGCTGAGGGCCGAGAATTCCAGCACCATCGGCAGGTAGTCGGGCAGTTCGTCCGCCGCCACCTCCCAGCCGGCCGCGCGGTAGGCCTCGACGAAGCGCACCAGCGCCATTCCGCGCCGGCGAGTGTCCCCCGCCGCGTAGTAGCTCAGGTACGGACAGCACTTGCGCTTGAGGTCGAACGTGGCCGTGAAGTGGATCTCCAGCTCCTGCTGGCTCATCGCATCCGCCGCCGTCAGGAACGCCTCGAAGGCGTGGCGGAGCGGATCCGGCAGCAGCGTCACCGACGCGGCCACGGCCGAAAAGCGCGCCCGGCGCTCCTCGCTGGGGTAGTCCAGCAGGATCGACGCCGCCATGTGCGCCATCCGGCCGTCCTCCGCGGACAACGGCAGGGCTGTCACCTTGCGGACCGGCAGCTTCGGCAGCCTCATGCGGGGCTCCCGGGGGCGCCGTCGGCGGTTCTGGGCGGGAACATGCCCTTCGGCACGCCTCCGCCGGTCCAGTTGAGCAGGTTGACCCGGCCCGGCGTGGTGGGCCGGGTGCGTTCCCCGCCCTTGCCGACCATCTCGTTGTAGTTGTCGACGGTCGCGTTCAAAGGCATGCCCGGGGTCTTCCCGTAGGGGCCCGCCGCCGTGGCCGCGGTGGGCCCGCCCATGCCGGGGCCGCCGTCGGTGTCGAGCGAGCAGGCGAGTTCCTCCAGCTCGCGCGCCGTCTCGACGTGCGCCTTCGGGATGACGTAGCGGTCCTCGTACTTGGCGATCGCCAGCAGGCGGTACATCGCCTCGATCTCGGTGCCGGTCATGCCGACCGCGGCCGGGATCGACTCGTCGCGGGGGCGCCCCAGGTTGATGTCGCGCATGTAGGACCGCATCGCGGCGAGCTTGCGCAGGGAGGACTCGACCGGAACGACGTCCCCGGCCGAGAACAGGCCGGCCAGGTACTCCACCGGGATGCGGAGCTTGTCGATGGCGGCGAACAGGGTGCGGGCATCCTCGCCGTCGTTGTTGGTGGTCGAGATGACGTCGACCACCGGGGACAGCGGCGGGATGTACCAGACCATGGGCATGGTGCGGTACTCCGGGTGCAGCGGCAGGGCCACCTTGTACTCGGAGATGAGCTTGTAGATGGGGCTGTTCTGGGCGGCGAGGATCCAGTCGTCCTCCATGCCCTCCGCCTTCGCCGCGGCGATCACCTCCGGGTCAAACGGGTCGAGGAAGCAGGCGCGCTGGGCATCCAGCAGGTCGTGCTCGTTCTCGACCGAGGCCTGCGCGAGGACCGCGTCGGCGTCGTAGAGCATCAGGCCCAGGTAGCGCAGCCGGCCGACGCAGGTCTCGGAGCAGATGGTGGGCTTGCCCTGCTCGATCAACGGGTAGCAGAGAGTGCACTTCTCCGCTTTGCCGGTCTTGTGGTTGAAGTAGACCTTCTTGTAGGGGCAGGCGGAGACGCACATGCGCCAGCCGCGGCATCCGTCTTCATCGACGAGCACGATGCCGTCTTCTTCGCGCTTGTACATCGCGCCCGAGGGGCAGGCGGCGACGCAGGCGGGGTTCAGACAGTGCTCGCAGATGCGCGGCAGGTAGAACATGAAGGTGTTCTCGAACTCCATCTTCACGTGCTCGCTCATGGTGGCGAGGATGGGGTCGTCGGCCGCGGTCTCCTGCGAGCCGCCGAGGTTGTCGTCCCAGTTGCCGGACCACTTGATGTCCATGTTCTGGCCGGTCAGCAGGGATTTGGGCCGGGCCACCGGGCTCTGGGTGCTCAGCGGGGCCTTGGTGAGCATGTCGTAGTCGTAGGTCCACGGCTCGTAGTAGTCGTCGATGACGGGCAGGTCCGGGTTGTTGAAGATGGTGGCCAGGCGCTTGATCCGGCCGCCGGAGCGCAGCTTCAGGCGTCCGCGCTTGTTGCGCGTCCAGCCGCCCTTCCACTTCTCCTGGTCCTCGTAGCGGCGCGGGTAGCCCACGCCGGGCTTGGTCTCCACGTTGTTGAACCAGACGTACTCGACGCCGGTGCGGTTGGTCCAGACCTGCTTGCAGGTGACCGAGCAGGTGTGGCAGCCGATGCACTTGTCGAGATTCATGATCATCGACATTTGAGCCATTACGCGCATTTAGTACTCAACCTCCTGGCTGCGTCGACGGATCACGGTGACCTCGTCGCGTTGGTTCCCGGTCGGGCCGAGGTAGTTGAAAGCGAAGGACAGCTGGGCGTAGCCGCCAATCAGGTGGCTGGGTTTGAGCAGGATGCGGGTGAGGGAGTTGTTGGTGCCACCGCGCATGCCGCTGGTCTCGGCGATCGGCACGTTGATGGTGCGGTCCTTCGCGTGGTACATGTACACGGTGCCCTCCGGCATCCGGTGCGACACGATGGCGCGGGCCACGACGACGCCGTTGCGGTTGTAGGACTCGATCCACTCGTTGTCGCGCACGCCGATCTTGTCGGCGTCGAGCGGAGACATCCAGATGGTCGGGCCGCCGCGGGACAGCGAGAGCATCATCAGGTTGTCCTGGTACTCGGAGTGGATCGACCACTTCGAGTGCGGCGTCAGGTAGCGCACCGCCACCTCGGCCCGGCCCTTCGAGCCGGTCGCCCCGGTCGCGGCGGTCGAGCCCACGATCGAGTCGTCGAACAGGCGGTGCATGTCCAGCGGCGGCCGGAAGATCGGCAGCTGCTCCCCCAGTTCGATCATCCAGTCATGGTCGAGGTAGAAGTGCTGCCGCCCGGTCAGGGTGTGCCACGGCTTGAGGTGCTCCACGTTGATCGTGAACGCGCTGTAGCGTCGGCCGCCGTGCTCGCTGCCGGACCATTCCGGGGAGGTGAGCACCGGGACCGGCGCGCCCTGGACATCCGGGTAGGAGAAGCGGCGGCCCTCGTTGTCGCTGGCCAGGTGCGCCAGCTTCATTCCGGTGCGCTCCTCCATCTGGCGGAAGCCCTGCGTGCCGAGGCGGCCGTTAGTGGTGCCGGAGAGGGCCAGCACCATTTCACAGGCCTGGATGGCGGTCTTCAGCTGCGGCCGTCCCGCGGTGGGGCCGCTCTGGACCAGGCCGTTCTTCTGGCCGAGGTAGGCGACCTCGACGTCCGGGTTGAACTTGACGCCCTTGGTGACCATCCCGAGCTTCTCGGTCAGCGGCCCGAGGGCCCCGAGCCGGGCCGCGAAGGCCGGGTAGTCGCGTTCGACCACGACCAGCTTGGGCATGGTCACGCCGGGCACCAGCACCTGGTCGTACTCGACGATGCCGTGGGGGGCGCTCATCGCATCCGGGGTGTCGTGCAGCAGCGGCACGGCGACGAGGTCCTTCCGAACTCCGAGGTGCTCGACCGACATTTCGGAGATCTTCTCCGCCAGGAGGTGGAAGATGTCGAAGTCGGTCTTGGCCTGCCAGGGCGGGGCGATCGCGGGGTTGAAGGAGTGGATGAACGGGTGCATGTCCGTCGTGGACAGGTCGTTCTTCTCATACCAGGTGGCCGGGGGCAGCACCACGTCGCTGAAGATGGTGGTGCTCGTCATGCGGAAGTCGCTGGTCACCATCAGGTCGAGCTTGCCCTCGGGCGCGGTCTCGTGCCATTTCATGGTCTTCGGCCGCTTCTCCGGCGGCGACTCGGGCGCCCGCACCGCGGACTTCGTGCCGAGCAGATGCTTGAGGAAGTACTCGTTGCCCTTGCCGGAGGAGCCGATCACGTTGGCCCGCCAGATGTCCAGGATGCGCGGGAAGTTCTCCGGCGCATCCGGGTCTTCGACCGCGTATTCGAGCGTGCCGTCGCCGAGGGACTCGACCACGTACTGGGCCGGGTCCACACCCGCGGCGACCGCGTCGTCGACCAGGTCGAGCGAATTGCGGTTGAAGGTGGGGTAGCCGGGCATCCAGCCGCGCTTGGTCGACTCGACCAGGCAGTCGGCCGTGGTGCGGTCCTTGAACGTGCCGGCCCCGAGCGGGCTGGACAGGGTGTCGGCGGACAGTCCGTCGTAGCGCCACTGGTCGGTGGCGAGGTAGAAGAAGCCGGTGCCGATCATCTGGCGGGGCGGCCGCACCCAGTCCAGGCCAAACGCGTACTGGCCGTAGCCGGTGATCGGGCGTACCTTCTCCTGGCCGACGTAGTGCGCCCAGCCGCCGCCGTTCACGCCCTGGCAGCCGGTCATGGTGGTCAGGGCGAGGAAGGCCCGGTAGATGGTGTCGGAGTGGAACCAGTGGTTGGTGCCGGCGCCCATCAGGATCATCGAGCGCCCACCGGAGTCCTCGGCGTTCTGCGCGAACTCCCGCCCGATCCGCTCGGCGGCCTGCATCGGCACCGACGTGATGCCCTCCTGCCAGGCCGGGGTGCCCGGCGAGGACGCGTCGTCGTAGCCGGTGGGCCAGACGCCCGGCAGGCCGGGCCGGCCGACGCCGTACTGGGCGAGCAGCAGGTCGAACACGGTGGTGACCAGCTGGCCGGCCACCATCCGCACGGGCACGCCGCGACGGATGACGCCCGCGCCTCCCGCGTGCTGCTCGCCGACCTCGTCGGTCTCCGGTGCCACGTCGAACCGCGGCATGTCGATGGCCACGGATGCCTGGTCGTAGTCGGGTGCGTCCGCGATCGACAGCAGCGGGTCGACGCCCTCCAGGTCGAGGTTCCACTTGCCCACGTCGGTCTCGGAGAACCGGTGCCCGATCGAACCGTTGGGCACGACGACCTGGCCGTCCTGGCCCAGAAGCACCGGCTTGAACGCGGCGCTGGCGACGGTCGGTGCCAGGCCGGGCAGGGCATCCGCGGTCATGAACTTGCCGGGAACGTACGCGTCGCCGCGCTTGGTGAGACCGATCAGGTAGGCGGAGTCGCTGTAGCGCTTCATGTAGTCGACGAAGCGGGGCGTGCGGCGGTCGACCAGGAATTCCCTGAGCACGACGTGGCCCATGGCCAGCGCGAGGGCGCCGTCGGTGCCGGGGTGCACCGCCAGCCACTCGTCGGCGAACTTGGAGTTGTCGGCGTAGTCGGGCGAGACGGTGATGACCTTCTGGCCCTTGTAGCGGGCTTCGACCATGAAGTGCGCGTCGGGGGTGCGGGTGACCGGCACGTTGGAGCCCCACATGATCAGGTAGGACGAGTTCCACCAGTCGGCCGACTCCGGCACGTCGGTCTGGTCGCCGAACACCTGCGGGGAGGCGACGGGCAGGTCGGCGTACCAGTCGTAGAAGGAGAGCATGGTGCCGCCGAGCATGGAGATGAACCGGTTGCCCACCCCCTGCGAGACGATCGACATGGCGGGGATCGGCGAGAAGCCGGCGATGCGATCCGGGCCGTACTTCTTGATGGTGTGCACGTGGGCGGCGGCGACGATCTCGGATGCCTCGTCCCAGCTGGTGCGCACCAGGCCGCCCTGGCCGCGGGCGCTCTTATAGGCGCGGGCGGACTCGGGGTTGCCGGTGACGTCGGCCCAGGCGAGCACCGGGTCGCCGGTGCGGGCCTTCGCCTGGCGGTAGAGGTCGAGCAGCACGCCGCGCACGTAGGGGTATTTCACCCGGGTCGGCGAGTAGGTGTACCAGCTGAAGGCGGCGCCGCGGGGGCAGCCGCGGGGCTCGTATTCGGGCGAGTCGGGGCCGACGGAGGGGTAGTCGGTCTGCTGGGTCTCCCAGGTGATGATGCCGTCCTTGACGTACACCTTCCAGGAGCAGGAGCCGGTGCAGTTCACGCCGTGGGTGGACCGCACCTCCTTGTCGTGGGTCCAGCGGTCGCGGTAGAACGAGTCGGCGTCGCGGCCGCCCTCGAGGAACACCGAGCGGAGGTCGGGCGAGGCCTTGCCGCGGCGCAGGAAGCGCCCGAGTTTCAGGATCGTGTCGTCGATCGGGCCGTCGATGCCGGGCTTCGCGGGTGTGGCGGCCGGCTTCGAAAAGGCGGAATTCTTGAGCGATTTCACACTGTACCCCTTGCACTGCCCGGGGTCACTGCGGTCAGCGACCACCCTCGCAGCCCAGTCTCACCGGCGGGAAAAGGCGCTACAAGTCAGAAACGCCGTGATAAATGATTGCGGGCCGGTGCTGCTCCTGGGGCTGTGCGTCTTCGGCGGGTTCAGTGTCGGACCGGTGTAGGTCGAGAATGCAGGTGTTCGGTTCGACCAGCGGGTGCAGCGCGTCGGCGCTTAGCGGGCCCTCGGTCATCTCCAGCAGTGTCTTCAGCAGCCCGAAGTGCACCCGACAGACCTCGGGGTGTGCCTTGACCATGTCCCTGTACGGGCACTCGTGCAGGTGAACGTGGTCACCGTCGGCGTCGTCGATCGCGAGCCGCGCGTCGAAGCCGGTGCCGTCGAGGTGGTCGTCGAGGGCGTCCAGTTGCCGTTGCAGCGGCGAGTGGATGACGGCCTCGACCCGCAGCATCCGTCGCACCTGATCGCCGTGGCGCTCGGCTACCTGGGCCTTGGCCGCCCGGATCGAACCCTCGGCGCGGTCCGGGCCGGCGGCGGCGCTGTACAGCATCCGCGGACGGCCCTTTGAGTCCTTGCTTTCCGGCTGGCAGGTGACGAAACCATCGCCGATCAGGCGCTGCAGGTGCTCGCGGGCCGTGTTGTGGTGCAGTCCGGTGGCTTCGGCCAGGTCGCCCACCGTCATGGTTCCGCGTTGCTGCAGAAAGTGCAGCAGTTTGATCCTGCTGAACGAAGCGAGCGTGCGGTAGCTCGACGTGCGTTTCGACGACGGCGTCATCGGCCCAGTCTCCTGTCCACCCGGCAAAACCGATACCCCTGGGCGCAAACTCGGTGCCCGCGGGTCGCCCCTGAACCAATTCGACGGAGATTTTGCCGATTTGGGCCCGAAACCGCCCGCTTTGCGCTTGTGGGACCAAAATCTCCGTCGAATTCGTTCACGGCGTGACCTGGAAGACGCCACGAGCGCCCTTTTCGGCGTCGGACATGACGTGGCTGACGAAGGGATAGCTGCCGGCCTCGGGGAAGGTCAGCTCGACGAAGCCACCCTGGGCGGCGGCCAGGTCGAGCACCTGCGAACCGCCGGTTCCGGTGCTGCCGCCGTCGCGCAGCAGGTAGTCCCCCTCCTTGAACACGGTGTCGAACTGGCCGCCGACGACGTGGAAGGAGCTGCCCACGTTCGGGCCGGCGTCGAGCACCCAGACGCGCACCCGCTCCCCGACTTTCGCGGTCAGCGGCCGGGCACCGTACTGGTTGGCGATGCCGTTGAAGACCACCAGATCGGGGAACTGGGCCGCCACCTTGTCGGCGTCGGCCTCGCCGCCCTGCGCGCCGAGGTAGAGCTCGGACTGCACCAGGACGTATTCCCGGTCGACCGGGGTCAGTCCGGCCGGGTCGATGACGACGGCACCGAACATGCCGTTCGCGATGTGCACCGACATGGGCATGGTGGAGCAGTGGTAGAGCCAGATTCCCGAGCTGGTGGCGGTGAACCGGTAGCTCAGGCTCTGCCCCGGTGCGATGCTGCGCATTGCCTTGTCGGGCGCCAGAGCGCCGGCGTGGAAGTCGATCGAGTGCTCGATCGAGCCGTCGTTGACGAACGTGATGTCGAAGACGTCGCCGACCCGGCCGTGCAGGGTCGGTCCGGGGGCCGTGCCGTTGAACGTCCAGAGTGATTGGGTGACGCCGGGCGACACCTCGGTGGTGACGTTCTTCACCCGCATGGTCAGTGTGTGCACGGTCGGCGTGGACCCGTTCGGCGTGGACCCGGTCTGCACGGATACCGGCGGCAGCACGGCGTCGCGTGCCGTGAAGTCGGCCGCGGGCTTCTTCATCAGGTCGAGGTCGTCCGCCGCCGACGATTCCCCGCCGGCGGAGGCGTGGCCCGCCGGCATGGCCGCGTCCCCGGCAGGGTCCGCGCCGACGGCCACGACGGTGAGGGTCATGCCGAGCAGCTTGTGCCCGGCGATCGAGCACCAGCCGTCGATATCCGTTCCGACGACGCCGATGGTGACATCCTTGCTCGTTCCCGGAGCGACGGAACCGGAGACCACGCCGGTGGCGAGCACGAGGTTGTGCACCATGTCGTCGGCGTTGGTCAGGGTGATCACCAGGGTGTCGCCGGCCGGAATCTCGATCCGGTCCGGGCTGAAACGGGTGTCTTTCATCCTGACGTCCACTCGGGTCGTGTGCCCGGTCGCGTGGCCGCTGGCCGAGACCCCGGCGGATGCCGCCCCGCTCGCCATCCCCGCGGCGGCCGGGTCCATCGCGACGCCGAGGGTGACGACGAGGAGCAGGGCGCCGACGGCCGTGACGGTCGCGCCGGTCCGGCGCGGCTGCTCCGCGCCGGTCGCGGCGGGGCCGCCGGCCGGTCGGATCGGCGAGGCCGAGGCATCCGTGGCTCGGCGCACGCGCCGGTTCACCCGCATCGCCCGGGTCATCAAGACCAGGAAGGATGCGAGGGTGCCGACGACGAGCAGGGAGAGGGTGACCCTGACCAGGCTGGGCACCGGCAGCAGGTAGAGCACCAGGCCGCCGTTGACGACGATCACCCGGAACAGCGCGCCACGGTCGAGCTCCCGGGCCGTGGGGCGGGATACCCGGGGGCCGCCGCCGAGCACCACCGGCAGCAGGTAGCTCAGCGCGCCGAGCAGGATCTGCGCGGCGAAACCGACCGCGAACACGGGGACGAGCTGCTCGAGCCGGTCCGCCGCGGCGACCCAGCTGGGAGCGAACGCCACGAGCAGTCCGAACCCGGCCACGCAGAGGAAGAACCAGGCCAGGGCGGCACCGATGCTCCAGCTTGCGAAGGTGGTCGGCGGGGACGTGCGGCCCAGGCGCACGGCCTCGACCAGGACCAGCCCGAGGCCGACCAGGTAGAGCAGGGCGCCGAGGGCGGTGACCAGACGTTGATCGGCCAGCGCGCCGAGGCCGAGCACCGCGAGCCCGGCGAGGAGCAGCGGCAGTGTGCCGCGGGCCGATGCCCGCGTGGTCTGCACCCGGGCGTGCAGCACGGTCGGCCAGAGCAGGGCGACCGTGCCGATGACGGTCAGGCCGACCCAGCCGAGCAGGTTGAGACCGATGTGGGCGACGAAGAGGCGCTCGAAGGGCTCCCCCTCGTCGGTGCGCGCCATCAGCACGCCCAGGGTCACCCCGATCGACAGGGCGACGCCGGCCGCCAGGTAGTAGCGCACGAGCGGCGCGAAGCGGGCCGGCAACGACCCGCGCGACTGGGCGAACAGGATGCCCGCATGCAGCAGGGCGTTGGCCCCGACCAGGCTGCCGCCGACCAGTACGAGCGGCCACCAGCCGCCGACCATGCCGGCCACGACGAGCGCCGCGCCCACGGTGTGGGTCAGGAGCCGGACGCCCATCGAGGCCCGGCCGCCCGGGGCGCTCCGCCGCAGCAGGGTGTCGGCGAAGTGCTGGCTCCAGGTGAGGATGGCGGTGCTGACCGCGCCCAGCAGCAACAGGTGCACCATCAGCCAGGGCGCGACCGGCAGGAAGCGGTGGAACAGCACCGCCACGACGGTGAGGACCAGCCAGGCCGGCACCAGCAGCCCGGTGAGAAGGTGCCACAATCGACGGCTCATCTGATCACTTTCGTTGTTGTCTTTCGGGCGGGCACGCCGAGCAGCACCGACACCACGGCCAGCACCACGAACAGCAGCACCGCCGCGATGTTGGCCACGCCGCCCCACTGCACCAGTTCAGGCAGGCCGCGCGCGTCGCCGAGCAGGATGCGCACCACCAGCGAGGCGTGCAGCAACAGTGCCGGCGCGTACAGCACCGGCCGGTACGGCAGCGGCCGGCGCAGCACCGCGGGCAGGATCGTGGGCGCGTGCGCCATGATCATCGACATCACGAAGCCCAGGAAGACGGCATGCAGCACGGCGTCGTAGGCCGGGCCGGAATAGGCCGGCCCGGCGAGAACCCAGACGGCGCCGACCACGAACAGCCAGGCGTAGCCGGCCAGGAGGCACACGGCAATGTAGCGCGGCAGGCCCACGCCGCGCACGAGCCGGGTCGCCACATCGTGCCGGAACAGCCAGGCCACGACCGCCAGCATCCCGAGCCCGAGGATCGGATAGCCGATCCCGGGCCAGACCAGCGCCACGAGAACGCCCCCGGTCAGGACGAGTGCGGAGGCCAGCAGCCAGGATTCGGCCCGCTCGTCGACGGAGGGCGAGATGCGAGCGAGTTCGAGGCGTTCGCCCGCGATTGTGAGCACCAGGAACAGCGTCATGGCCGGCACCAGGTGCGGGACCGGGGCACCCCCCAGCCAGAGCACGGTGGCGCTCACGCCCAGCAGCGCCCCGAGCGACTGCACCGCCGTGGCGGTCGATGCCTGACGCCGCCAGATCTCCCGGTAGATCGGCAGCAGCATGGCCGACCCGGCCAGGAAGGCGAGCTGCCCGATCACGACGGGCAGCGGCGACAGGAGGGCCAGCCCGCCGAGGCCCAGGAAGGCCGGGGACAGGAAGGCCCAGGCGCGCCGGATCGCGACGGCCCGCTCGAGCACGACCACGCTTCCCACGAAGCCGAAGACCATCAGGGGTCCGTGCACATCGGCCAGCCGCGCGGTGACGACCGGAGCCGGCAGGCCCAGCAGCAGCAGCGCCCCGTCAAGCCCCGCCAAAAGGGCGATGCCGCCCAGCAGGAGAAGGGCCATCCGCCAGCCGGCGCGGCGCGGGTGTCGATTCACGACGGGTATCGGGTGCTCGGGTCTGACGTAGGGTACGCGGCGGTCAGGCGACGCGGGTGAAACGGATGCGCCAGGCCTCCGGACCGCGTTCCAGGTACGACACCGAGAACGCGCCGGGACGGGTATTCTCCAACTGAGCCAGCAGGGGCAGCGGGTCGTGCGGGGCGATCAGGTCGAGTGCGAAACCGATCTGGATCGCGTCCAGCGCACCGAAGATCGCCGCGTGGCGCACCGCATGCGGGATGATGCGGCCGTCGAGCACGATGGCCTCGGCGGCGTCATCGTGGTTGCAGGTGCAGGTGTGCGCGGAGCTCAGGGCAATGGGTTCGGCAGTCATGGGAAGCATCCTCCTCGGTGGCACGACCACGCCGCGCTCTAATAAAGAGGATACACGTCCGTTTTAATAAATCGAACGCGGAATCAGGCCAGGCCGACCCAGCCGGTCGACCCGTCGGCCTCGTACTGCTTCTTCCAGATCGGCACCTCGGCCTTGACGCACTCGACCAGCCGCTCGCACGCCGTGAAGGCGTCGCCGCGATGGGCGCTCGCCGCGGCCGCGACCAGGGCCAGGTCGCCCACATCGAGGTGACCGATCCGGTGGCTGAGCGCCAGGTTCACCTGCGGGTATTCGGCGCGGAACCGGGCGACGATCTCGGACAGGATGCGGCCGGCATCCGGATGCGCGCTGTAATCGAGCCCGGTCACCTGCCCGGCCGCGTCGGGGTCGTGGTCGCGCACCTGGCCGATGAAAGTGACGACGGCCCCGCACGAGCCGGTCGAGACGACCCGCACGTGTTCAGCCACGTCGAGGGGGGCCTCGGTGACCCGGGCGAACCCGTTCTCGGCGGGGGTCGCGGCGGCGGGCGGAGTTGCGGGGGCGTCGTTCGTGCGTCCTGAATTCACAGGTCCAGAGTAGCCCGGGGCCGGGACCCGGTCGGCGGCCGCCGTGCCCTGGCATCCGTTCACGAAGCATCGAGGATGTTCGTGAGGCCGTCGGCTGCACGGCGAACCGACCGAGGAGCTCGCGCACGTGATCGCACAATCAGGCCCCCAGGATGCCGATCCGGTCCCTTCAGGCCAGACCCGGGGGCTGCCCGTCGGCCGCGCCCCGCTGTCGAGCCTCGGCATCCCCTTCGGCCTGTCCGGCCTCGCCGGCACCTGGACGATGGCCGGGGACACCCTGGGCACTCCGGCCCTGATCGGCGACGTGCTCTGGTTCGTGGCGCTGGCCGCCTGGACCGGTGTGATCGGCAACTACCTGCTGCGGAGCCGGAACCGGGGCGGCGGCATCCGGGCCGACCTCGACCACCCGGTTCAGGGCGCGTTCGCGACCCTCGCGCCGTCAGTGGGATGCTGATCGGGACACATTTCGCGGCATCCACGCCTCTCGCCGGTCATATTCTCGTTGTGGCATGCATGGGGCTCGCGGTGGTTCTGGGCGCGCGCTTCGTGGCCGGGCTGGCCGCGGGGAACCGCAACATCGACGCGGTGCACGCCGGGTACCTGCTGCCCACCGTCGCCGCCTTCCTGATCCTCGGCCAGTCCGCCGCAGGCGCGGGCTGGACCGGGCTCTCCGTGGCCGGCATCGGCGTCGGGGTGCTCTTCTGGCTTCTCCTCGGCACGATCGTGCTGGCCCGGATGGTGTTCCGGCCGGCGTTGCCCGCGGCCCTGGTGCCGACGTTCGCGATCTTCTCCGCTCCCCCGGCGGTGGCCGGCAACGCGTGGTTCGCGTTCACCGGTGGCCGGCTCGACACGATTCAGTACCTGCTGCTGGGCACCTTCGTGCTGCTGATCGCGGTGCAGGCGGCCCTGATCGGCACCTACTGGCGGCTGCCGTTCACACTCGGTTTCTGGGCCTTCACGTTCACGGTCGCGTCCAGCGGCACCTACGCGCTGCACTGGCTGAAGCTGGCCGGGGGCCCCGCCCAACCGTTCTGGGGATACCTGTCGCTGACCCTGGTGACCGTGATCATCGGCAGCATCGCCGGGCGCTCGGTGAACCTGCTGGTGCGGTCCCGCAGCTCGGTCTCCGCTCTTGCCCGGGCATAACTCCTGCAAATCGTGATGCCGCTCGGGGACATCCGCGCAATGACTGGCCGGACTGGGCCCTGGGCGACCAGATTGCAGGAGTTATGCAGAGGGTGCGCGTTGCTCTGTGTGGCTAACTCAGGAGAAACGGATGCCGCGAGCCGCCTCCGCCAAGCACGCAGCGGGTGCAGCGGGTGGTCCCGCCGGATCTTCCTGAGTTACCCCCCGGGGTAGGGCGCGGCTCCCAGCCGGAGCCCCGGGCCGGAGGAGCCCCGGGGCATAACTTCTGCAGATTCCGCGAAACGGCCCGAAATCAGGGTGCGGTGCGGCCGACTGGGTTCTGCAGGAGTCATGTGCGACGCCCACCCCGACCACCGGGGAGTCGGGTCTAAGAGCATTCTCACCCGGGTCCGGGGCCCGGCCTCGTAGGATCAAGACACAGCCGATGGCACAGCCTCAGCACAACCGTCGCACAGCCGTGGAGGCACGATGACAACGCATGCCCGGACACCGCGGCGCTCACGGTTCCTGCTCTTCGGCGGCGTCGGACTGGCCGTTCTCGTCGCCGCCGCTGCCTCGGCGTCGATGGTCAGCGCCCTGGTCCTGCCCGACCTGCCGGGTACCCCGCTCGGGGTTCCGCCCGTCACGGTCGAGGTGAGCACGGTCGAGGTGAGCACGGTCGAGGTGAGCACGGTCGAGGTCGGCGCGGTCCCGGGCAATGCTGACCTGGGCACCGACCCCGCCGCGCCACCGGTTGCCGCCCCCGGAACGACGCCGGGCCCGAGCGACGTCCCCGAGTCGACCGACCTCGGCGCCGGCGCCGGCAGCGCCAGCGCCAGCGACACCGGCAGCGGCACTGACACCGACTCCGACACGGATGCCGCGGAGCCTGAACTCGTGCCTGCCCCCGCCCCGGTGGTCGTGTCCGAGGACGGCGACGATGACGGTTCCTCCCCCGAGGACTGACGACCCCCGAATCTAAGAGAGCTCTCACAGCCCTCTCGTGCCCGCCTCATCCCGGCACCCCACAGTGAAGGGGTGGAGACGCACCCCGCCACGCACCGAACGTCGGTTTACCGACGCAAACGAAAGGTCAGCGCATGCCGCAGATGACGAAGAAGAAGTCCATCATTCTGGCAACCCTCGGACTCGCCGGGCTCATGTCCATCGGCATCGTTGCCGCCCAGGCCGACCCGGGAGCCGGCAGCGACCCCGTACCGACCTCGAGCGTCTCGGACGACACCTCGGTCGTCGAGACCACTGATCTCCTCGACGACAACTCCATCGGCGAACTCGGCGCTGACGCGAGCGACGCCGTAATCGGCGACTCGGGCGACGATACGAACGAGGAAACGACCGAGGTCGGAGAGACCGAGAACGAGTCCGCGACGGATGACGACGGCGACGCCGCGGTCGGCACCGACGACGAGTCCGAAAACGAGTCCGATGACAGCGACACCACCGAAGACACGACCGACGACGCGACCGACGAAGCCGGTCACAGCGACGACTCCGACGACTCCGCACACGACAGTGCAGACGACAGTGCAGACCACGGTTCAGACGAGGGCGACGACTCGGGCCACAGCAGCGACACCGACGACTAGCCAGGCACCCCGGTTGGGCTATCGGCCCGCGCTTCTCTCAGCGCAGCCGGTAGCCCATTCCTCTGACCGTTTCGATCCTCCCGGCGCCGAACTTGGCCCGGAGGTACCCGACGTACACGTCCACGATGTTCGACCCGGGGTCGAAGTCGTAGCCCCACACCCGGCTGAGCAGCTGTTCCCGGCTGAGCACCTGGTCGTGATTGCGCAGGAATTCCTCGGCCAGAGCGAACTCCCTCGCCGACAGGTCGACCTGCCGATCGCCGACGGCCGCGCGTCGCGTGCGCAGATCGAGCCGGAGTCCCGTGACCTCCAGTGCCGCCTCGACCACCGGCACGGCACCGGTCGCCCGCACGGCATCCGTCATGCGCAGCCGCACCCGGGCGAGCAACTCGTCGAACCGGAACGGCTTGGCCATGTAGTCGTTCGCTCCACCACCCAGGCTCGCGAGTACGTCCTCCCCCGAGTCCCGGGCCGTGAGCACGATCACCGGCAGGGTGCACTCCTCGGCCCGCAGGCGCCGCAGCACCTCGTAGCCGTCGATTCCTGGCAGCCCGATATCCAGCAGCAGCAGGTCGAAGTCGCCGGTCAGGGCGAAATCGAGGGCGTCGGTGCCGCACCTGACCGTCACGGTGGCCAGGCCGGCCGCGGCGAGGCCCTTCTCGATGAAGGATGAGATCCGGAGTTCGTCTTCGGCGATCAGGATGCGGCTCACGGGCTGGTCTCCGTCGGTGCGTGGCCGGCTTCGGCCGGCGGGATGGGCAGGTCGATCGTGAAAGTGGCTCCGTGCCCGGGCCGGGAGGCCACGGTGGCGGTCCCGCCGTGGGCCTCGGCGATGGCCAGCACGATGGCGAGACCCAGTCCCGAGCCGGCCTCACCGCGCCCGGCGCTGCCGCGGCGGAAGCGCTCGAAGATCTGCTCCTGCGCCTCGGCCTCGATCCCCGGCCCGCCGCCCCGCACCCACAGACGGAGGCGGGACTCGCCCCCGGTGCCCCGGCCGACGGCGCTGCCGATCTCGATGGTGCCGTCGACGGCGCCGTGGCTGACGGCGTTGGCCGCCAGCTGCAGGAGCGCCTGGGTGAGCTTGCCGGCGTCGACCGACGCGACGACGTGCGCCGCCTCAGGGGTCGCCCAGCGATGGCCGGAGAGCGCGGAGGCCTTGGTGCGCACCTGCTCGGTGAGGGCGGCGATGTCGACGGGCGCGCGGGTCAGGCCGGCCGGCCGCTGCACCTCAGCCAGGACCGAGATGTCCCGCACCAGGACGTTCATCCGGTCGAGCTCGTCGATGGCCAGCACCCGGGTGCCGATCACGTCGGCCGTGTCTGCCGGGTCCATCAGCTCCAGGTGGCCGCGCACGATCGTGATCGGGGTCTTGAGTTCGTGGCCCACGTCCTCGAGCAAACGGCGCTGCGCGACCAGGGCCCCCTCCAGGCGGTCGAGCATGCCGTTGACGGTGCGGGTCAGGTCGGACACGTCGTCGTGGCCGTTCACGGGGATCCGTTCGCTCACGTCGGAGGCCGTGATCCTCGCCGCGGCCTCGCGCAGGGAACGGATCGGCCGGAGCAGCCTCCCCGACACCAGCCAGCCGACGAGGCCCAGCACGACGAAGGCGGCAAGACCCACGCGGACGTAAGTGCCCAGGGCATCCGTCACCGGCTCGAGTTCTGCATCGACGTCGAAGGCGGCCACGAAGATCCCCCGGGCGGCGTCCCCCGCCACGGTCACGGGGGCGGCCACGTAGCGCACGGTCTGGCCCGGCAGAACCAGCGTGCCACGAACGACCTGTCCGGACGAGGTCTCGGCCGTCACCCGGTCGACGAAGGCCCGGTCGTCCTCCAGCCGGAAGTCGACGTCTCCGCCCGGGGCGAGCGCCGCGGCGCCGTCGATGATCGCGAGGGTGGTTTCGTTCGTGCCGGGGCGCACCTGCTGCACGACGGCCGCCAGCACCGCGTCCAGGGAGGTGGAGCCGGACTCGGTGGCGATGAACCGGGCCTCGCCGACTTCGGCGGTCAGCGCGCTGTCGACGGAGTCGAGGGTGCGTTCGCGCTGCACGAGCGACGCGGCCGCACCCGAGGCGAACAGGCCGGCCGCCGCGACGAGCAGGATCGCAGCGAGGATGCGCACCCGCACGGACAGCATCGGCCGCCGCGGCCCGGGGCGGCGGCCGGCGCGGTGCGGTCGCCGGCCGGGGGCGCCGGGGGCACCCTCGG